>DAORCZ010000501.1:0-1728 GCA_035345735.1 Pseudomonadota bacterium
CTTATTGGCTCCGGTGAAGTAGCCTTTTTGATGGCCGAATAGCTGCGCCTCGGCCAGCGACTCCAAAAAGCCGCTGCAGTTGACCGCGACCAGGGGCATGGACGCGCGAGGGCTGAGCGCGTGGATCGCCCGCGCCACCAGCTCTTTGCCGCTGCCGGTCGGGCCCAGAATCAGCGCGGGCTCGTCTGCCGCGGCGACCCGCCGGATCGTGCGGCGGAGCTGCTGCATGGCCGCGGAGGCGCCGACCAGGCCGTGCAGGCCCAGGACTTCCTGCTCCAGAGAGCGCCGCGCGCGCAGGTCGCGAATCACCGGGGCCACGAGCTCCTCGCATAGCTCGTCCTTGAGGATGTAGGTATACGCCCCGCTGCGCATCGCCTGTCGGATCTCCGCCATCTCGCCCGCCACCGTCACGACGATCGGCACCGCTGTGGACTGCTCGTGAACCTCCCGCAGCAGCACCAGGCCATCGCGGTTTCGGCGGTCGGTCGGGTCAAGGCACAGATCGATCAGCACGACCTCGGGGGCGTGAGCGGCAATCGCCTGACGCGCTGCTGCTAGGCTGCTGGCCTCGTAAATTTCCAGCTCGCCAGCGCTGAGCACGAAGCGACTCAGGAGCCGACGCGCCGAGGCATCGTCATCAACCAGGAGGATCTTCATCGCGCTGACTCCAGGCAAAATGAGGCAGCGGGAATCAAGAGGCGAAACCCTGCGCGGCCCTCGTTAGCAATCACCGCGAGCTCCCAGCCAAGCGTTCGGGCGATGCGATGGCAGACGGCGAGCCCCAGGTCGGCGCTGTCTGAAAGCATGGCGGTCCAAGGATCGAACGGGTCTGTTGCAGGCGACGGAGCTTCTTCGCTTGCAGTCCGCCACACCTCGAGCGTGCCGCCATCACGGCCGCTGGGCAAGGTGGCCTGAACGGTAATGGCGCCCTCTTGGTCGGCGCCGCGAGCGACCGCGACGAGCAGGTCGCGAGCTAGAAGATAGAATAGCGGGGCATCGCTGCGCAGCATCAGCGGCGCCGGAACCGCCCAAGCCCAGGTCAGGCGCTTGGTCGTAAGGAGCTCCGCAGCTTCTGCGGCTGCACGCCGCAGCGTGTCCACCCCGGGCACCGATTCCCGCTCGGGCGGCGGCAGCGTCAGCTTTCGTAGATGACGTAGCATGCGTTGCAGCCGCTCAATCTGCCGCCGCGCCAGCTGTCCATCTTCGGATGACAGAGCACGCGACTCAGGCGACCCGGGCTCCTCCGCGAGGCAGCGGAGAAAAGTCAGGGTGTGGGCGAGCTCGTGACTGACCTCGCCCGCCACCAGATCCAGAGCCGCCCTGCGGTCCAAACGCAACGTTTCAAGTCGCGACCAACCAACTGGCTGATCTTCGGTGCCAAGCTGGTGCTTCGGTTGCTGCGGGTGGGCTGTCACATCGACCTCTGGCGGCAGTTTACCCTGCATCCGGGCCCGCTGCATCGGTTGGTGGTCCGTCTGGGCGGGTCGTTGGTCGCCGCCCCAATCGCGAGTGGATGATGGCGGATCTTCTGGCTGGTTCATGATCGCTCCCCCTGTGATTTGTGCTTGAGCTAGATCTATTGGCAAGCTCCGTACCAAGGAGCCAGGGCGCACGATGGTGCACACCATGATTGGCGTGTCACCGACGAAAAGGCCGCAGGCCATGCCGTATCTGATCGCGAGGCGACCCATGTGTGTCCCTGCGTCAAGCAGCCTGGCAGTCTCATTT
>DAORCZ010000501.1:1828-3244 GCA_035345735.1 Pseudomonadota bacterium
GATCGCGAGGCGACCCATGTGTGTCCCTGCGTCAAGCAGCCTGGCAGTCTCATTTCTGAGACTGCGTAGTCTCATTTCTGAGACTTTGACTGGCACCCAGGCAAGCAATCTGGCCTCCACGGAACCGTGCGCTAGCTCGCTGGCCTCGTCAGCCCGTGCTGGTGCTGGACGACGGAAAGACTGCCTCCGCCGCAGCTCGCACCGCGTCCACTGCCTGCAGCATGGTCCGGAGGTGGCCTGCGGGCGAAGGAGGCGCAGTCACGCTGAAATGGAGCCCGCCTGTCTCGGTCAAGTGGAAGAAGATGGAGAACCGCTCGCGCCGCTCCGAGTCGGCAGCGGGTGCTCCGGCCTGAGCCTTGGACGGCGCCGGCTCAGCGCGCCCCGTCGGAGCCTGCCGTTCGGGGCTTTTGGGGGCAATGGCTGCAGCGGGCCGGGTGTCGTGGACAAACGGCAGGCGAGGTATCGGTTCTCCCAAGGGACGAGCTGAGGCGCGCGCAGCGGTTCCGCCTTGCGCGTCGAGAAGATGCAGGGAACCTGAGCGCGAAAAGTCCAATAGGGCGGGCCTGGGCCCTCCTAAAGGAGAAATCGGTGCTTGATCGCTGGCCCTGACCGGCTCGCCGGGCAGCCGCAGAGCAACTTGCAGCGCTGGGCGCGGCGCACCGGCCGATCCCGGAGTCTGGAGCTCGCGGACTGGCGGATGCAAGGCCTTGCGGGCCGGGGCGGGGACGTTGGCGCCCAGCTCAGCGAGCTTCAGCAGCCAGCTGTGCGGGACCGGGAGATTGCCTCGGACCACTTCGCCGACCGCGCTCTCAGCAACGCAGAGCTGCTTGCTGAGCCAGAAGCGCGAGGGCTGCAGCCCCGAGCAAGTCCGCAAGTCGCGGTTGAGGTCAGCGCCGGTGTAAGGCACCATCTGAGCGGGCCACACGGGCTCCTGGAACTGCATTCCAAGCTCGCGCAGCGCCGGATACCACCCCGGCGGCAGGACCCGGTTGCGGTCCTCGATCGAGCGCAGCGTGGCGCTGTGTACCCCCACCGCCTTGACGACCTCGGACCGCGTCTTGCCAAGTCGCTGCCTTTCTTGAGAGAGCCAGCTGCCCGTCAGGAGCGTTCCATTAAGAATCATGTCTTGCATTCTGATCTCCTCTTTTTTCCTTAGTAGGTTCGGACCTATCGATTTCTTCGACGCGCCTTGAGGGCTCGAAGGTGCGGACGCTGCCTTCTGCATCGGCATAAGGCAAAGGGCCGCCGGCCCCGATGCGGGCCACCTGTGTGCCCGTCGGCTTACACCGCAGAAAAGAAGATAGCCCTGCTCGCGCCGGCGGATCGTTGGACTTGCGTTGATTCTTTAGGGCCGATCGTTGTTCAGCGTTGATCGATCGTTGGAAATTTCAGGCGATCGTTGATCGATCGTTGGAA
>DAORCZ010000501.1:3344-6254 GCA_035345735.1 Pseudomonadota bacterium
GCAAGATACTCCTGACCAACCCGCGGGGTGACCCTAAGTGATGGGAATGCAAGGGGAATTACGTCCCAGGTGAATTGGCGGCCGGGTCTTGCTGACCAACCGGCCGGGCCTATTTGCCGGCCAATCGGCCGGGCGCTCTTGCTGCCAACTGGGCCGAGTGGCTTGGCTGCAGTACGCCCGGCGCACCGACGCGGCAAACCGCCCGGAGCGGCCAACGATCGCTCAACGCAAGATCAACGAAAGATCAACGATCGGGCGCCGCCGTCTGAATCAAGCTAGAGACATGGACAAAAGAAACTGCGCCCAGTGTGGAAAAATCCTGAAGCCGAACCAGCGCGGAGTGTTCTGCGCTCGGCGCTGCGTCTGGCGGGCCTGGCGTCAGCGCACGGCAGCTCGGGGCTACCAAGCCCAGAACCTGCCGCTGGCCACGCCGCCGCCGAGCTCGGAGTCGCTCCTGCCGGCGATGGGGCCAGAGCGGCTCCGCGTCGCCAACCAGCTCGCGCTGCTCTCGCGCGCGCCGGCCGATGCGCGGGGTTACCGCGTCGGCATCCAGCAGGGCAGCCGGCAGCTCATGCGCTGGTTTCCGCCCGCGCGGTTTCGTGCGCCCGCGATGTTCTTGCTCGAGCCATTCGAGGAGCCGGCGGTGCCGCTGCAGGGCACCTATGCCGTGGTGTATCTGGACGGTCGCTGCCAGCCGCTGGGCGGACCCCGCTTCACGCTCGCCGTGGAGCAAGTCGATCGCCGACTGCTGCTGACCGATGGCGACCGGACTTACAAGCCGCGGCCTCGGGGGTGAAGGCGGCCGGCTTCCGGGCCTGACAGCCCGAGCTTGCGGCTGGATGTAGCAGGGCGCGTCGGGTGGCGCTGCCGATTTCCTGATTGTGTGCGACCATGCGGCCTCGCCTGCGTCTTGTGAGCAAGGAGGTCTCCATGTCCTCAGATCCCACGAGCACCGCTGGCCCTACATCAGGTCCCCGCTTGGTGCTGCGGCGCGTCGGCCGACTGCTGGGCTATGGGCTGCTGGGGCTTGTGGGGCTGCTCCTGATCCTACTCGCCGGCGGCGCGACCTATGAATCGATCGCCAGCCGGCAGGCCGCGGCGCTACCGGGCTCCGGGTCAGCTCGTCGATGTGGGCGGCCATCGGCTGCACCTTCACTGCGCTGGGCAGGGCAGCCCCACGGTGGTCCTTGATACGGGCCTGGGGATGCCGAGCGCCAGCTGGGTGCTCGTCCAGCCTGTGGTGGCGCAGTGGACGCGGGTATGCGCCTATGACAGAGCGGGATACGGCTTCAGCGATCCCGGCCCGACGCCGCGCACCAGCCAGCGCATCGTCGAGGAGCTGCACACCCTGCTCGACCGCGCCGGCGAGCGGCCGCCGTACGTCCTGGCCGGACACTCGTTTGGCGGCTTCACGATTCGGCTGTTCGCGCGTCGCTTTCCGGATCAGGTGGCGGGACTGGTCCTGATCGATGCCAGCCATGAGGACTTCGCGACTCGCCTTCACGAGGCAGACGCTCAGACGCGGCAGCAGCAGCGACGCCAGATGCAGCGTCAGATCGAGCTCGGGCTGGTTGGGCTCCGCTTCGGTCTGCTCCGCCTGGCCCCGGCGCTGGCGGGCTGGGATACGACCGCCGTCACATTCCGCCGCCTGACTCCGCAAACGAGGCAGGAGATGCTCGCACTGTTTCTGAACCCCAGGGCCCTCCGCGCGGCAGGCGACGAAATGGACGCCTTCGCAGAGAGCTCCGAGCAGCTTCGGGCTTCGGGCAAGCTCGGCGCGCTGCCGCTGGTTGTGTTGACCGCCGGCGGAAGGACAGGCGAGCAAGCAGGCCAGACGGCAGAACAAGCCGAGCACCGCCGCCTCTGGCGGCACGAGCTACAGCCGGAGCTGGCCCGCCTGTCCTCCCGCGGCAAGCAGATCATGGTTGCCAACACCGGCCATATGATCCCCCTGGAGCAGCCCGAGGCAGTGACTGCGGCGCTCCGCGAGCTCATCGAGGAGGTCAGGACGGGCTCACGCTGATGCGGCGATCCACGACGGCGTGGCGCGAAAAAAATCCGTGTACAGGGGACACCGGCTGCGGAAGCAACCGCGGTTCTCGGTCGCGGCGATCACGCCTTTGCGCATGAGGCGCCAGGCGGTCTCGGTCGGGAGGGGCACGCTGTCCGCAGCTTCTGTAAGCAGCAAGCCGATGGGCTTGGCCAGCGCGTCGGTCGCGTCGAGGCGCTCCAGATCTTGGCTCAGGTCTTCCAGGTGATCTGCGAACGCGCCAAAGGCTCGCTGCTCGGGCTGATAGGCGGCCAGCACGGCGCCTAGCGATAGCCCGTGCACCGCCGCGTGGAAAAGCGCGACGCGACCCAGATACACGTTCCAGCCCACAAGCTCGCCCAGCCGCTCGCACTCCAGCTTCGAGGAAGCGACGTGGTGAAGCTCCGCCAGTCGCGCGAACTGCTCCCACTGGATGCGCGAGACGTCGACCCGGTGCACCCGGGTCCACAGCGAGGACTGGCCCCCCGTCGGGAACAGGCGCGGTAGCAAGCGGGTCTCGATGAGCAGTCGCAGAGAACTGAGAAACGGATCTTCTTGCCAGGCGCGCAGCATATCAAACACGTCTGCTTGAAAGCGGCAGCTCGCGAGGCCATCGGCCTCATACAGCACCAGCGCGGTCGGCTGCGCTTTTGCGCTCGCTGCCCCTTGTGACAGAAGGTGGAGCACCAGCTCGCGGAGCCTCCCCTGGGCCGGGATCGGCGGACTCCAGAATCCCTCTAGCGTCCGGCGCGAGTCCTCATCCGGCTGTCCGCTGGCCTGAAGCAGAAGCCAGCCGAGCTCCTTGAGCAGCCCATCGAGCGACTCAGCAGACGGCTCCGCTGCAGACGGGACGCGGACACGCAGGGCACGCCCGAGCGGCT
>DAORCZ010000502.1:0-6243 GCA_035345735.1 Pseudomonadota bacterium
CGGGAAGCTGAAGCTGCGCCGCCCCGTTGAGCAGGACCAGGCCGGCCACGCGATCGGCGGCAACCGATGCCAGCGAAAGCGCGATCGCCGCCCCCAGCGAGTGACCCAGCAGAACGACGCGCGGCACGGCCAGCGCATCACACAGCGCAAGCAGCGTGTCGCGATAGCCAGCCAAGCTCGGCGGCCCGGCACTTGCCGACTGACCGTGGCCCGGCAGATCGGGGGCGATGACGCGCCGACCGGGGGCGAAGCGACGCAGCGTATCGATGAACAGCGCCGACGACATGCCCGCCCCGTGGATGCACAGAAGCGGCGGCACCGTCGCTGCGGCCCCACTCGGCGGGGGCTCGGGTTCGTCTCGGACTCGCAGGATCTGTTGGTCGATGCGCAGGCGCCGCACGACGGCCATGTACTACGAATGCGGCACGCGCGGCGACCAAAATGCCGGGCCGGTCTGCGTCATCAGCAAAGCCCGCGCCCACGCCGCCGAGCGGAGTATGCTGCCCCCTTCACCCCTGCCCACCGTCGAAAAAGGAGGCTGCATGCGCTTCTCCCCCCGCGTCCCATCATCCCTGCGCCGCACGTCTTGTGCCCTGCTCTTGCCGCTGCTTGGCCTGACCAGCGCCGTCGTGGCGGCACCGCGCCCCTCGCTGGTCAACACGCGGATCGGCACGCCGTTTGGCGGCAATGGCCACACCTCGTCGCTTGACGGGCGCATCTTCGTGGCCAACGTGCGCGAGGATGCCGCCAGCACCACCACCACCTGGCTGGCCCGCGTCTTCCGGCCCGAGGCCATCGCCTACGACAGCGAAGGCAAGCCGGACTTCGGCAGCGCCTTTTCCGCTGGCCGTAGCATCGATGTGCACGGGGGCGAAAACGCCCTCGCCTTCTGCTTTGCCGACCCCAATGCGCCGTACAAAGTCGAAGGCGGGCAGGCGATCTATCAGCCGTACATCTTCGACTCGCAGATGTTCAACGGCCCGAATCGCTTTCGCCGCCGCACCGCCGACATCCGCGTTGATCGACCGTTTGCCGCCGATGCCGACATCGCGTCGTTTAACACCGGCGGCCTGGAATATCTGACGACCACCACCGGCGCCAGCCTGCGCGGCATCGAGCCCAGCATGACCGCCGACGGCCGCCTGATGGTCTTTCAGGGCGCCCCGGCCAACGACGGCGGCATCGACCACCTGATGTACACCTACAACGCGACGCCGTGCGCGGCCAGCGGCTGGAGTCCGCCGCGACCGCTGTCGATGATGGCCTCTGATCCCAACCCCGGCCTGAAGCGCTATCCGCTGTCTTGGAAGCGCCTCAAGGCCGCCACCGGCGAAGACTTCGCCGACACCACGCGCGGCGATCTGATCCACGCCGCCTACGTCTGGATCGATCACGAAGGCCGCAACGTGCTGTACGTGGCCGTGCCGTTCACCGACGGAGCGCGCCGTGAAGCAGTCAGCCTGATCGGCGCCGACACCAACTACACCGCCTATCACATCGACGGCAGCATCAACACCGATCGCAGCGATCACCCGCACCTGTTCTACAGCGGCCCGATGTGGAACTTCGAGCAGGAGCGCAACCCCGTGCAGAGCCTGCCGCGCGGCCGCAGCTTCGACGGAACTTACCTGCCCGTGAGCAAGACCCACGACGTGCTGGCGCTGTTCGGCAGCAACACCAACGACTACAACGAGGTCGACGTCGCCGAGATCCAAAACCCGTTCTACCTCTTGTTCCTGCCGCTCAACGAGCTAGTGACGCGGCAGGGCACCTACGATCTGCGACGCACGCCGGATCTGTCGGGGCGCTTTTTCACCGGCTCGCTCGTCGGCACGGCGCAGATTGCAGCTTCAGCCAGCGTGACGCAGCCGCACTCCGGCTCGCTGTGGACGCCGCATGGCAAGGGCAAGGCGCTGCTCCTGCCGGGCGGCGGCGCCGTCCAAGTGAACCTGACCGACCCCAGCAGCAGCGTGCCCGGCGTCGGAGCCCCGGTCAGCGGCTTTACCGTTCAGCTCTTCGTCCGTCCCGATGCCGACATCAACCGCGGCTGCGGCGGCAACCCCTATCGCTACCTTTTGCAAAAAGGCAGCGGCATCGACCTGATCTACGAGGTCGACAACACCGTGCAGCTGTCGATCCAGCTCAACGGCCGACGCCTGCGGCTGGGACGCAGCCCCGCGCTACCCGTCGGGCAGTGGACGCATCTGGCCTATACCTGGGACGGTGTCAGCGGCGAATTCGGCGAATATATAAACGGCGTCAGCAGCGGTCGCTCACTCCCCGTCGAGCGCGGCACCTTCAAGCTCGGCACCGGAACGCTGTCGGTCGGCGCCGGCCTGGTGATGAACAGCGAGGCCTGTCCCGCGGGGGGCGAGGGCTCGTTCCGCGGCGCCATCGACGACGTGCAGATCTTTTCCCATGCTCGCTCGAACCGCAGCATCTGCCTGACGACCCACGGTGCCGGCTGCAAGCCCGACGCCATCAAGGTCGCGCCCAGCAGCGGCCAGTTCGTGCTGAACCAGCAGCAGCCCGCCTGTAACAGTCCCAGCGCCCTCGGCAGCATCGCCTGCGCCACCGCCATGCACCGCGTCTGCGCCCAACGCGGGACGAAGGATGCCCTGGCCAGCACCCGCAACCTCGCCGAGACCGTGCGCCAGCTGATCAGCAACCGACCGCCGATCGCGCTGTCCGGGGTCCCCACCGCCGCCAGCACAAGCGACGCCACCATCGCCTGCACGCCGCTTTTCAACGACAGCGTCGCCGTCACCTTCGCTGAGCTTGCCCTGCGCCACGGCGGCTGCAGCGACGATCGCGCGGTCAGCAGCCTCGACTGCTCCGCCGCCTCGCATCGCTTCTGCAACGACCTCGGCTGGAGCAGCGGACAGATCTTCGAGCTCACCGGCCGCCCCTGGGTCTCGTGCTGGAACTCTGACCTCATCGAGGACGTCAACAAGTCCGCCCTCGGCCCCGCCTGCGACAGCGGCGCATTCACATCCCCCGAAGCCCGCATCGAGATCAGCCGCTACTGCCAGACCCGCGGCTTCGGCGCCGGCATCATCCAAGAGCTAGGCGCCGGCACCCTCGCCCACATCCACTGCTTCCAACCCGCCAGCAGCACCACCTGGAAGCTCCGTCCCTAACCTTCCGCCAGCTGTTTACAAATTCCCCCCGCAAGAAGCCCAGGAGGCTGGCGCCGCAGCAGACGGCGGCTTGTCCCCTGCTTACGGCAAGCAGACGCCTAGCGCGCCGGGGCCGCAGCGGGGGAAGGCTGCGTGCAGGCGCTGGCAGGCGGCGGTGTCGGGAGGCTGGGAGACGCTGCGGTCCCCCTCTAGCCGGCGGCCGACATGGCACTGCAGGACGTCGCGGAGTAGGGCTGGGCTGCCGCGATACGGCGACTGATTCCAGGCCAGCACCGAGTGCCAGAGGTCGGTGGTGTACAGGTAGTGGCCGTCGGCACTCCACTCGGCCTGCGCCTTCTTTTCGTAGCCGGTGGAGAGCACCGCCAGCCCCTCTCCCGAGCTGAAGTCCCAGATGCGGACGGTGCCATCGATGCTGCTGGTGACGATGCGCTGGCCATCGCGACGGACGTCGACATGGGTCAGGGCCGCCGTGTGCCCGACGAGCGTTGCCCGTGGCTGGCCGTCGCTTGGGCTGAAGATGCGAGCCGTGCCATCGGCGCTGGCGGTGACGATGTGCGCGCCGTTCGGCGTATAGGTGGCAAAGTTCACGGCTGTCCGGTGGGCCGCGATGGTGTGCTGCAGCCTGCCGGTCTGAGGGTCCCAGAGCTGCAGCCTGCCGGTCTGGTCATAGGTCATAAGCCCGTTGCCCTGCGGCGCGAAGCGGGCACCTCGCAGTGGCTGCGGCTGTGGCTGCAGCGGGACGCCACTTTGCGGCGCGATGGACTGCATACCCGACAGGCGATACAGCGTCGGCGCCTGGTGACCGATCAGCACGAAGCGCTCGTCCGCATCGAAGGCGGCCAGCGTGGTCGGCGCCGAGGTCGGCTGGCGCAGCACCGGGATTCCGGTCGGGCTCGCCACGACAACCGCTTCCTGCTTCCGCGCCAGGAAGAGGTAGCCGCCGCGCGGACCAAAGACCGGCAAGCTCAAGTCAAAGGGGTCCTGCAGCTTCAGCCTCAGACTTCTGGGCGTGGCGCTGGGGTTTTCCCAGGACGCTATCTGCTCCCCATCACTGTCCACCTCGATGTTGGGGACCAGAACATGGGAGTCCTGCGGCCCCAGAGCCGGCAGCGTCTCCATATCGCGGGTGCAGAGGCTCTGGCGCAGCGTCTCGCGCGCACTCACGGCGTCCCACTGCGTCAGAATCTGATTGGACCTCAAGATCGTCAGCAGGGGCTGGCTGTCATGCCAGCGCACTGCCTCCACATGCAGACCGGCTCCAGAGGGATCGCCGGCCTCGCTCATCGCTACCGTCTGCGTGGAATAGATCCGGGCTGTTCCGTCGGCTCCTCCCGTCAGCACCGCCTTCATATCGCGGCTGAAGCGGGCAAACAGCACGGCGCCGCGATGTCCGAAGAAGACCGCCTGCTGTCGCCAGTCAGTCGCGCCATGCACCCACAGCCGCGCCGTCCCATCGTCGCTGGTGCTGACTCTGTTCCGGTTGTCTTCGCTGCGCACCACCTGACGCAGTGGACCGCGGTGCGCGGGGGCCGCATCTTTGCGGTCGCCTTCTTCCGTCCATCTCCGCTGCTTCGCCGCATACTCATCCACCGGCGGGGCGCGATACCCGGGGAAGCGGGCGAAGGCGACGGCGATCCGGGCGCTGCTGATCAGGCGATAGGTTCGCGCATCGAAGCTGCGCTGCAGGCCATCGGCACACTGCGTGACCAGGGTCTTGCCGTCGCGGCTGAAGCGCACGGCCGTCACTCGGTTGGGGTGCGCTGTCAAGACGGCCAGGGCGCGGCCACTTTCGACGTCGAAGATACGCACCGTGCGATCCTCGCTGGCGGTCGCCACCCGCTGACCCTGCGGATCAAAGTCGCCGTCGATGACGGCCGCGGTATGACCCAGGAGAATCGCGCGGTTGGGAAGGAACGCCCGCAGAGCCTGCCCCAGAAGGTACGGCAGGCGCGGATCGGTGCTGCCCTGAGCCAAGGCTCGCTCCAGCCACAGCAGCGACTCGTCGGACGCGCCCGCGCTGAGTAGCTGACGTCCCCGCTCGACGGCATCGGCGGCAGCGCTGGCCGGGGGAGTGCCTGCCTGGCCGGGCGGGACCGGGGCGCTCATCCCCGCTTGCGGTGGCAGCGGCGCAGCCGACAGCGACGGCGCAAAGAGGCTCTCAGCCACGACCAGAGCCCCCCAAGCCAGAAGCGATGAGAGGACGCGGGGCGGCGTACTCGCAGATCGGGAATCCGCGACGTGCGCTCCCTGCTTGATGGGTAAATCACGCATAAAACGGAAAATCATCTAAATATCCCCATCTTGATTCATTCGCGCTCGCTATCCAGATAGCAACTAGACCCACCAGGCCGCATGTCGGTAATACATATCAAAATACCTTGCAGGAGAATCATGGCGCTAATTTTATCACAGCGCAGCCATCGCCCGACGCCGCGCCCTGGGCCGCGTCGGCCCCTGCAGCAGGTCGGCTCGGCTCTCACGTGCAGCTTCGACTTCGCGGACCTCGCGGGCCCGCCGGCTTGCCAACGCACAGGAGTACTAGAAACGTGCTGGCGTAATCGCCCTACTGCGGCGGCGCGGAGGATTCGATGAGCACCTCTGATCGAATACACGTGGACGCATCTAGGCCGTCAGAATTCACTCTACTTGTCTCCGGTCTTATTTATGCCTACCAGACTTTATTTTGGCGATAGCACTACTGGGTAGAGCCCGATTGGCGTACAAAGCTAGGGTTTGCACTCCTGGGGTTGCTCCGCGGCTTCGCGGGCAGACGGACTCGGTGGGCACTGCGCCCAGTCTGGCTGCGGTATGATGGCTGGGACATTCGCGGGGGTCTCATGCTGCAACGATGGGCCTTGTGGGTAGTCTGGCTGTTCATCGGGCTGGGATGGCCAGGGCGGGCGCTGGCGGCTGATGCATGCAGCTACCTGCTATTCAATCCGTCACGGTATCTGGCCGATGAGTCGTGCGACAGCTATGGCGCTACCCGCGAACTGGAAACCGAGCTCTCGCCAAGCTGTGTGCAGGCGGCGCGGAACGGGACTGCTGAAACGTCGATGCAGAGGCTGGCTGCGCTGGCCCATTCTCCCGAGCACACGCGCGG
>DAORCZ010000503.1:0-6226 GCA_035345735.1 Pseudomonadota bacterium
TGTCGATCTCTTCGATAACGACCAGGCTGCTCTCATCGGCCGACAGCATCGCCGCAGCAATGGCCAAGACGCGCAGCGTACCATCCGACAGCAGCGAGGCATCGACCTTACGCGGCTTGTCGCCAAAGGTCTCGTGAAGCTGCACCATGACACCGCCCCGCGGCTCTTTGAGAAAGCTCAGATCGGCGATGTTCTGTTCCGGCAGGCTCTGAATAAAGGACAGGATCGTCGCCCGCTGGCTGCGGTACCGCTCGCTCTTGGCCTGGCTGTCGTCCCCCCACAGGTCGCAGAGCACGCCGGACAGGTTGCCGCCATCGCCCTGCAAGCGCTTCTCGCCAGGAAAGCTGTAGTCGCGCATCTGCACCGGCTGCGGATCCAAAAACAGCATCTCGGAGAGCCAGCGGGCATAGGCCGACGTCTTTTTGGGGATCGTCTCCTTCGCCTCTTTGTGCTGCGCGAAGAGCGATGCGGGGCTCATGAGCTGGGTGAAGATCGCAAACTGGTCGCTGCACAAAATCTGCGGCTTCCGCCCACCTTTTTTGAAGTTGTTGTAGGCAACCAGAACGTCCGAGCGCTGACCGCGCGACGGCAGCTTTAGCTCATAGAGCGGAACGCTCTCGCTCAGGCCATAGAGGGCCTCGTTCGCAATGTGCAGGCCGTCCGCACGGCGGCGCAGAACAACATTCAAGGTGTTCCAGTCCCGTTCGTTGCTCTCGCAGCCCAAGCCGAAGAACTCGGACTGCCCATACCCCAGGTCTTCGACCCGACCGCGCAGCACGCGATTCGACTGGCTGATGGCATGCTGAATCGCCGACAACTTCTGCCCCTGCGCCAGCCACGCCAGAAGCCGCATGCCTTCGATGGCGTTGCTCTTCCCCGAGGCGTTGGCCCCGATCAGCACCGTCAACGGCGAGAGCGGCAGCCGGGCTTCCTGGTAGCTACGAAAGGTATGGAAGTTGATGGCGGTCAGCATGGGCAATCCCGACCAGGGCGGTCAGCCATAAAGGAGGGCTCAGTCTAGCCCCTGGGTCCGACCGCAGGGGAGGATTTGTACCAGAGGCTGGGGCGGGGCTCGCCTGCACTCGTCTCCAGACCAGCCTCCCCCCTTTTGTCGCGGCAACGCCCCTATGATCGAAGGTTGCGCCATGCGCGCGGGGAGGGAGCCTAATGACGCGCACCTATCAATTGAGCTCTGGTCATTCGAATTCGGGTCATTTGCGTTCGGGGTCGAGGTGGCTGCGGAGAGCAGCCTCGATTTTTCTGACGGCGGCTTCGCTGCTTGGCTGCTCGGGGCCGGGGGAGAGCGGCTCGGGGCCGGACATGGGGACAGCGGACATGGCCACGATGACCATGCCCCCCCCCAAGCCGGGAGCGACGACGAACGTGGTTCGCCTGGGGGGCACCGACAACGATGGCGCCTATGCGGTGGCGACCGACGCGGCGGGCAATGTCTATGTCACGGGGCAGATGACGGCCCCGCTGGACCTGGGCGGCGGCCTGCTGACGACCGCCGGGATGTCCGATTTCTACGTCGCCAAGTTCGACAGCAATGGCCAGCACCTGTGGTCTAAGAGCTTCGGCGGCACCGGCAACGACGGCGCCTTTGGTATCGCGCTCGATCGCAGCGGCAACGTCTGGGTCGGCGGCAGCTTCTACGGCAGCATCACGCTAGGCGGCAACATGCTGACCTCGGCGGGCAACGGCGATCTGTTCCTGCTTTCACTCGGGGGTTCCGACGGAGCCTACCGCGCGGCCTATCGCTACGGCGGCGGCGGCGATGATTACATCTCGGCGATCGCCATCGACTCGACGGGCAGCATCCTGGCCACCGGCGGCTTCGCCGGCAGCACCACCTACGGCGGCGCCACGCTGACCAGCGCCGGACGGACGGACGGCTTTCTGCTCAAGGTCTCAGCGACCGGCAGCCATCAGTGGTCGCTGCGCTTCGGCGACGTCGACGATGACACCGGCGGTGGAGTCGTCATCGGAGCAGGCGATCAGGTCAATCTGGTGGCGACCTTCATCGGCTCAGCCGACGTCGGGGGCGGCAAGATCAGCGCCGTCAACATGGCCGCGGCCGACATCCTGGTGGCCCGCTTTGGCAGCGACGGATCGCACGTCTGGTCCAAGGGGGCGGGGGCCCGCTCGGATGCGCTCTTGCCGTCGATCGCCATCGATGGCGAGGGCAGCTTGCTCCTAACCGCGACCTACGACGGCAGCTTTTCGATGGGCGGAGCGATCTTTACCTCCGACGGCGCGACCGACGTGGGCGTCGCCAAGTGGGACAAAGATGGCATCCACCAGTGGTCGTATCGCTTCGCCGGCCCCGACTACGACCTGTCGGATGGCATCGCCGCCGACCGTCAGGGCAACGTCATCGTCGTTGGACACTACAAAGGCAACTCGCACATGGCGGGCGGGGCCTACATGAAGTCCTATGGCAGCTATGACGGCTGGGTAGCCAAGCTGGCCCCCAGCGGGCAGTTCCTGTGGTCGCAGCACTACGGCGGCATCGGCGATGACTCGGTGGCGGACGTCGCGACCGACGCCCAGGGCAACATCTGGCTGGCCGGTCAGTTCACCGCGGCGGGCGAGCTAGGTCGTGGGCCGATGAATGTCGTCGATGGCATCGACGGCTTCCTGATCAAACTCGCCCCCTAGCGACGCCCCCCCCAAGGCCACAAAAGACGGCGCCCAAGAGGGCACAGACCCTGCTTGCTTGCCGCCACACCCCAGGGATATGCTGCGCCGATTTCTACGAGCGAGCGGTCGGTCGTGACGAACGGAGCAGGCAAGGCAGGGCCCGACGACAGAGGGGTGGCGGGCGCAACGGTTGGTACAGGCAGTGGTGCGGTGCTCGATGGCGGGCAGCACGACGTGTACCTCGTCGATCGCGACGGGGGGGCGGGGCTGTCGCGCCTGCTGGGGCCGATCGACGGCCTGCGCCTTCACCTGTTCTCGAGCAGTCAGGCGGCGCTTTTGGCCCTACACAGCGCCGAGCATCCGCCAGCCCTCGTCGTCAGCGGCGAGCTGACCCCGGATCTCGACGGCATCAGCTTCCTGTCGCAGGTCCGTCGCGAGTATCCCGATGTCGTGCGCGTGCTGCTCACCGATGGGGCCGATCGGGCCACCCTGGTGCGCGCGGTCAACGAGGCCGGCATCTATCAGTACGTCGAAAAGCCCTACGAGCGCGATGCGCTGCACCTGCTCTTGCGCAATGCCTGCGAGCGCGGCGATCTGGTGGGGACGCTGCGTCGCACGGTTCGCGCCCTGCGCAGCAACAACGAGGCGCTGTCGGCTGCCCTGGACCAGATTCATCGCGCGCACGAACGCCTGATCGAAAGCGAGCGCATGGCCGCGGTGGGTCGCGTCGCTTCCGGCATCGCCCACGAGATCGGCAATCAGCTATCGGTGCTGAGCTATGCCGAGCTGATCCGCGATCGCTATCCCGACGACGGCGAGATCCGGCTGTTCACCGCCGCGATCTTGAGCGCGCGCACTCGGCTGGGTGGGCTGGTCGGCGAGATCCGCGACTTTTCACGCGTGCACGGCAAGCCCGCGACCGGCCCCGGCCCAGGGGGCGAAGAGGGCGCCGAGCGAGTCATCCCGGCAGCGGTATTGGCCGAGGCTGGGCCGCGCTATGCGCTGACCGAAGAGAGCGTGCTCTTGTCGGTGCAGGAGGCCCTGAGCATCCTGCGCTTTGACCCTGCCTACCGCCTGCGCCACGTCGAGCGGGCTCTCGATCTGGGCGAGCCGCCACCGACGGCACTGCTTAACCGCGACAAGCTGGTGCAGGTCATCGTCAACCTGCTGCGCAACGCCGTCGATGCCACGCCGGCCGGCGGCGAGATCTACGTCGCCATCGAGGCCGATGCCCAGCCTGAGGGCATCGTTGCGGCCCAGACGCAGGTGCCGCAGGTGCGCATCCTGATCGAAGACTACGGCGAAGGCATTCCTCGCGATGTGCTGCCGCGCATCTTCGAGCCCTTCTTCACCACCAAGGGCGAGCGCGGCACCGGCTTGGGCCTTGGCATCTGTCGCAGCATCGTCGCCCAGCACGGCGGTGAGCTGCGCATCGAGTCCCCCATTGCCGACGACGGTCGCAGCGCCTTGATCGGCGCCCAGCGTGGCCCCGGTACGCGCGCCGTCATCGCCCTGCCGAGGCGCGGATGAGCGTCCCTCCCGCAAGCGATAGCTCGCCCCTTCTGCCGAGTGCGCGGGCCAGCGAGGCCGCGTGGTCGTCTCCGCCGTTTGAGAGCCCGCTCGACAAGCTGCCGCCAGGCAACCCGGCGCTAGAGCAGTTGTGTAGCTGGCTGCGCCTGCATCTGGTCGAGATGGTGAGTCCGGCGCAGCTTGGCATCCTGTGCGCGCGCGCCGATCTGGGAGTTGCGCTGGCCGACATCGCCCCGGCCCAGCTGCCGCCGAAAGAGCGCATCGAGCAGCTCTTACAGTACCTGCTATCGCACGAGTCGCAGAGCCAGCCGTCTATGCTGCGCGCGCTGGCCACCGCGCTTTTGAGCGATGAAGAGCTGGGCAGTGAGGCGCAGGCCCGCGGTCTGCACCTGGTGCTGGATGAAGGCCCAGGGGGCGAGCCCCCAAGCAACGCTCGCCTGATGCCGCAGTCGGCCCACCCGCTGCCGGTGCCGCGCTCGGGTCGCTTGGCCGAGCTGTCGACGCTAAACGCCTATCTGCAGGCCGGCATCCGCTGCATCGTGGTGCGCGGCGCCCCCGGCAGTGGCAAGAGCGCGCTGCTCTCGCGCTGGCTGCAGCCGCTGTTCGATGACGGCAACCGGGACTCGCCAGCGGCCAGCGCAAGCCCGCTGTGGCTGGCTTGGCAGTCCGGGGCGCTGTCCGGCGCGTTCTATTACAGCTTCGCCTACGACGCTGATCTGCTGACCTTTCTGCGCGCGCTGGCCCGCTACGTCGGCACCGACAAGACCGTGCTGCAGGCCGAGGCCATGGCCACCAGCCAGGAAGCCGCCTGCCGCAACCTCTGGGCGACCGTCTCGACGGCGCTTTCGCAGAAGCCGGCACCGCTCTTGCTGGTGCTCGATGGGCTGGAGCTCTTGCAGACCTCGACGCTGGCGGCGCAGATCCTGCGATCGACCTCGTCGTCTGCCGCCGCCCAGACCGCCGGTGCCTTGGCCCGTGGGCGCCATGTCGACACCGGGCCCGCCGCCGATACCCAGGCCGCCGGTGAGCTGCACGAGCCGTTCTTAGAGACGATGCTGCGCACCTGCATCCTGGGCAGCGTCAACTGCTTGGTGGTGACGACAGCGGTCGCGCGACTCAACCTCATCGCGCCGTTTCGCTACGTCCGCTGCATCGAGCTGGATCTGCCGCCCCTGTCCCCGCCCGAGTCGGTGCACCTGCTGCGTCAGGGCGGCGTGCGGGGCGGCAGCGATGCCGACCTAGGCCAGCGCGGTGCCGAGCACGCCGGCCATCCTGCGACCCTGCGTCTGCTGTCTGGCTACATCGCGGCCTATTTCGATGGGGATGGCCGGGCCGTCACTCGACAGGAACTCCCCGCCAGCGAACCCCCACTCGCCGTGGCCGAGCTACCCGGCTCGGGCAACGCGGGCAGCCCAGGCGACCCGTCGACGCTCCCCGCCGTGCTGCGGGCTCACCTTTTGGCCTTGTCGCCGCTCCTGCGGCAGATCCTCGATCTCTGCGCGCTGATTCCGCCGCCGTTTCATCTGTCAGAGCTCTTGCTGCTGCTGGCCGAGATCGAGCGCACCCAGCCGACCACGGCGGCCAGCATGTGGTCGTCGCCCAGCCTGGACCTGGGCGCGGCGGTCGCCAGCTTCGGTGCGCCCCCGACACCGTCGGCGCTCATGGTGCTGCGCCCCGGGACGGTCAGCGCGGCCTGGCTGCACGATCGGCTGAGTGATCTGGCGCGGCTCAACCTCATCGACCTCTTGCCAGTGGCGACCCCTCCGACGGGAGAAGCGGCCCGCGCGGCCCTGGGGAGCCTCGGCGAGCGCCTCATCGACATCCAGCCGGCCCTGCGCCCGCTCCTCGTCGCAGAGTGGCTGCGCGAGCGGGGTGGCGCGGTCATCGATCCCCGGCTGCGGGCCCTGGGTCCCCTGCCGCGCGGCGAGAGCGCGCTCATCCTGCTGGAGCTGCTCTGCCGCCTGCTGCTCACCGTCGGGCTGGCCGAGCGGGGCTTCATGCTCCTTTCGGCTCGCCTGGGCGGCTATCTCTATCACGTGCATGGCCAGGGTCG
>DAORCZ010000504.1:0-6220 GCA_035345735.1 Pseudomonadota bacterium
GCGCCTCTTCCACAATCACGTGCGCGTTCGTTCCGCTGATCCCAAACGAGCTCACTCCCGCGCGACGAGGCGCAGGCGTATTCTGGAATTCCCAGGGCAGCGCATCCTGCACGATGGCCACCGGAATGCGCGACCAAGGGATGTGCGCATTCGGCTTCTGCACATGCAGGCTGCGCGGCAGTCGGCGATGGCGCAGCGCCAGCACCGTCTTCATGAGACCGGCGATACCCGCTGCCGACTCGGTGTGACCCAGGTTGGACTTGATCGAGCCGAGATATAGCGGCCGGTTGGGGGGACGGTTCGCGCCATAGACCGCAGCCAGCGCCTGCACTTCGATGGGATCACCCAACCGGGTCCCGGTGCCGTGGCATTCGACATAGGAGACGCTCTCGGCCGGAACTCCGGCGTGCTGCAGAGCGGCTTGGATCACCGCCTCTTGCGCCGGACCGTTGGGCGCGGTGAAGCCCTGGCTGCGACCGTCTTGGTTTATGGCCGTGCCGCGGATCAGGGCCAGGATTTCATCGCCATCGCGCTGCGCATCGCGCAGACGCTTGAGCAACACCACCCCACAGCCTTCGGCGCGCACATAGCCGTCGGCTGCGTCGTCGAACGTGCGACAGCGGCCGGTGGGGCTCAGGGCCCGCAGCCGGCTCAGCATCACATACGCAGCCGGGTCGAGCAGAAGGTTTACGCCGCCCGCCACTGCCAGGTCGCACTCCCTGGCCTGCAGTCCACGACATGCGAGATGCACGGCGACCAGCGAAGAGGAACAGGCCGTATCGATGGCCAGATTGGGCCCTTGCAGCCCCAGGGCATAGGACACCCTTCCCACGGTCGTGCTATGCGCCGTACCGGTATAGGAATAGGCATCGACCCCCGAGAGGCTTTGCTGAGCGCGCTGCGCATACTCATGACCCGAGACGCCGATGTAGACTCCGGTCTTGCTCCCTTCGAGCGCCAGGGCTGGGATGCCGGCCTGTTCCAGGGCCTCCCAGGTCGTCTCTAGCAGCAAGCGCTGCTGTGGGTCGATGCTGCTCGCTTCGCGAGGCGCAATGCCAAAGAAGAGTGGATCGAACCGCGACACATCGCCGAGGAATCCCCCCCAGCGAGAGTATGTTTTTCCCGGGAGATCGAGATCAGGGGAGTACACGTCCTCGATACTCCAGCGTTCCTTAGGAATCTCAGTGATGACATCCCGGGCGGACTCCAAGAGTGCCCACAGCTCAGCAGGAGTGTGCCCCCCCCCGGGGAAGCGACACGCCATCGCGATGAGGGCAATGGGCTCTGTCGAATCGACGGACGCATCGACAGCCGGGGCGTCTGCGGGAGTGGAATTTCCCGGGGCGCTGGGGACCAGTCGGTCGAGGAGATACCGGGCAAGCCGCGTCGGTGTGGGTTGATCAAAAAGCAGGGATGGAGGCAGCTCAAGCCCAGTCACATCGGCCAGTCGGCTGCGCAGCTCGACCGCTCCTAGCGAATCGAGTCCAATCTCACTGAGCGGCCGATCGAGCGGAATCCCGCCACTGGGGGTGTGACAGACCTGAGCCGCTTCCTGCACCACCCAAGACCGCACCCGCAAGAGCTGGTCGCGAGCGGCGAGACCCGACAAATCAGCCACGGTTGCACGGGCAGCGGAAGACTCTGCGACCAGCGGCTCGGGCCTCCACTGCGCCAGGACCGGAAGCTGTCCGGCATCAAAAGCGGCGTGGGTCGCGCGGCGGCGAATCTTGCCGCTGGTCGTCTTGAGCAGCGTGCGTGGGGGCACCAGCGCCAGGACTCCGATTGGCAGTCCGTACTGCTGCAACAAGACAGAGCGCAGGTCGCCTAGCAGCGCCCCATAGAACGCGGGATCCGTCGCCTGCGGATCGACGGCGACCTCGGCAATCAGGCCGAGTTTTTCTTCCTGTGCATCCTCGATGGCAAAGGCCGCACAGCCCCCCGGGCGGATGGCGGCATGCACCCTTTCTGCGGTGTGCTCGAAATCCTGCGGATAGTGATTGGCGCCATGGGAGATGATCAGATCTTTTAGGCGGCCCGTTAGGAAGAGGTCTCCCCGGTACAAAAAGCCCAGATCGCCGGTGCGGAGGTATCGCGTGGATGAATCCCCGACCACGCTGACCCCAAAGGTCTCTGCACTCTCCTGTGGCCGACGACAGTAGCCACGGCCGATGCTGGCCCCGGCCACCCAGACCTCGCCGATGGTTCCTTCGGGACAAAGCTCTCCCGAATCCGGGGCGACTACGGCAACCCGCTCAGCATCACCGGCATGGCCGCAGCCGACGCAAGTCCGCCCCGATTCTCCGTTCAGCACGGGAACCGCGGTTCCGGCCGAAAGCGCGGCAACATCCAGCGTCAGGATGTGGGGCTCTGTTTGGGCGGCTCCCCCCGTGATGATTCCGGTCGCCTCCGCCATGCCATAGCAGGGATAGAAGCTCTCCTTCCGAAAACCATAGGGGGCAAATTCCGCCGCGAAGCGGGTCAGCGTATCGGCCCGAACCGGTTCGGCGCCATTAAACGCGACGCGCCAGTGCGACAGGTCGAGACCGACACGCTCGGCTGCGGGGGTCTTGCGGACACAAAGATCGAAAGCGAAGTTCGGCCCCCCGGCGTTGCGCGCCCCAAAGCGCGAGATTGCACGTAGCCAGCGGCTCGGCTTGCTGATGAAATCCTCGGGATCCATCAGGTAGCACGAAGAACCGCAATAAAGAGATCCAAGCATTACGACAACCAGACCCAAATCATGATAAAGAGGAAGCCAACTAACATAGGACGAATCCACATCATTGCCGAATTTGTCAGTCACCAGTTGCAGATTACGAATCAAATTTCCATGATCAACGATAACCCCCTTAGGCATAGCGGTAGATCCAGACGTATAGATCAGCATTGCAATATCGGCAGCGCTTGCATCTATATCTAATTTTGTATTGGTATCCTCTGTGATGCGATCAGTCGATAGAACTGGAATGGCCGCGGTTCTGACTTCCGCCGCGAGGAGGGCCTGCACGTTCGCTTCGACCGCCGAGCCGGTGAGCACGATCGACGGCTGGCTCTCCGCGGCGATTTCGTAGAGCTTAGCGACGTGGCGCTGCGCGCTGAGGGCGACCGGGAGGTGCACCGGGACGGCAATCACATGGGCCAGAAGACATCCATAGAACCCTTCAACGAAGTCCACGCCCTGGGGATATGCGAGCAGCGCGCGCTCACCGGGCTGGCAGCACGCGCGGAGCACCTGGGCAATCGACATAGCGCGACGCCACAGTTCAGAATAGGTCCGCGATGTTTGAATCTCTTCATCCGGCCCCAACATGGCATACGCTAGCTTGTCCGGATATCTTCGGGCCTGCTCAGATAGAACTTCCGATATGGTGTTTGGTCGCAGAATGGTCATCACGGCCTCTCAGCAAATACACGCACTAACGGTGTTGCGGACGGCTCTCGGGGATACTCAGCAGAGGACACACCGGGCTGATTGCACCGTGAATACTCTTAATGCTCTTGAAGAGTATCTCGCCCCCCGGGGAAACCCTCAATAAAGTGAGCAATTAATTATACAAGAACAATCGACGTTCCCGACAAATTGTTGGTCAGTATAGATAGCGTGCGGGAAGGTGGGCGGCTCTAGTCGTCGCTCCTATCTCCTTTCTCCTTGCTGCGCGAGATGCAACACGACAGGGGCGGTGTGGTCCGGCGCGCGAACCAAAAGCATCTTGCAGGAACGCACCACCGCAAGACGCTCGCGTACACTGGCAAGCTGCCGCGCTGCGTCAGGCTCCCTGCTCATTCAGTCCTAACTCAGAGACGAGAGCACGACTGTTGATGTTCGTACGAGGAGCGACCTGTGACTGAATTGGAACGAAAACCGCATCCCGGGCTCAATCCGCTCGACACCTACACCTCCTCGGGCTGTCGCTTTCTCATCGAGATCGCGGCGTGGATCGGCGATCCTTGGGCTGCCATCGACGTGGTCGGCGCCTGGTGGGCAGCGGTTCCCACCGCGCTCGTGCTGCTCTTGCTTCCCGCGGTCTTCAACACACCTGGCGACAAGAACCTGACTGGCGTCCCCACACCAGGGCCGATCCGGGTCTGCATCGAAGCGCTGCTGCTCGTCGCGGCGGTCTACGGCGCGTGGCGGGTGTGGCCGGTGTGGCTCGCGGTCGCGGTGTCCGTCGCGGGTGGGTTCATGATCGTGTTCGGCATCCCGCGCTACCGGTGGCTACTTCGGGGGGCTCCGCTGCGCGAGCTTGAGACTCGAACAGGCTGAATCTTGACCGTTCCGATCTCTTTTCGCGCGCTC
Source organism: Pseudomonadota bacterium (assembly GCA_035345735.1). GTDB lineage: Bacteria > Myxococcota_A > Polyangia > Palsa-1104 > JAEUJZ01 > JAEUJZ01. The sequence goes on from DAORCZ010000504.1 coordinate 4,298, forward strand.
CGTGACCTCGCCGGGCGCGGGGCCATACTCCGTTAGGCGCAGACGGGGGGACGGCGATCGATCCACGGGGCGGCCGACTCTAGCTGGGCCGCCAGGCGCAGCAGCGTGGCTTCGTCGCCGAATGCGGACGAGAACTGCACGCCTATTGGGAGGCCACTGGGACTCTGGTGCAGAGGCAGAGAAATCGCCGGCTGCCCCGTTTGGTTGAAGATCTGCGTGTTGGGTGTCTTTTCAAAGTTGTCGGCCGCAAGCTGCGCGAGCGCCACGCGGATGGCGGGCTTAAGAGGCACAAGCTGGAGCGCCTTGAGAGCGGCGCGGTCGGCCGGCTTCAGCCCCAGCTCACCCAAGCGCACGGGGGGATGGGCGAGAGTCGGGCTGACCAGCACGTCGTAGCGACCGTGGAATTCTGCCAAGCTGCGGCCAGCCGCTTGCATCGCGTCGCGGGCTCGCTGCAGATCGACGCCGCCCATCGCCATACCGACCTGCCGCAGAAACCAGGTCGCCGGTTCAAAGTCGACGGCGCGCGCCTCGCGACCCACCCAGCGTGCCATGTCGTCGATCTCGGCCGCGGTACCGACACCGACCTGCACCAGATACGCTTGCACCAGCGCATCGCGATCGAAGCTTGGGAAAGCCTCTTCCACCTCGTGCCCGAGAGTGCGCAGCAGCTTGACGGTGTGGGTGACCGCTTCGGCGCAGGTTGGGTCGGTCGCCTTGCCGAAGAACGAGCGCGTCGTAAAGGCGATGCGCAGACGCCCCGGTGAGCGAGCGACCTCGGCGAGGAAGGACCCCTCGTGGTGCGGGGCTGCGTACGGATCACCGGGCATCGGTCCCGCCAGCACATCCAGAATCGCTGCCGTGTCGCGGACACTCCGCGTCAGCGCGCCGAACTGCACATATCCGCCCCAGCCTTCTCCCAGATCGGGACCGGTCGGAATCCGCCCACGCGTGGCTTTCAGGCTGACCAGCCCGCAGGCGCTGGCGGGAATGCGCAGCGAACCGCCCCCATCGCCGCCGTGCCCCACGGGGACCGCGCGCGCCGCGACCAGCGCCGCGGAGCCACCGGACGATCCCCCGACCGTGTGCTGCAAGTTCCACGGGTTGTGTGTGGCGCCGCGCCAAGCTGGCTCTGTCGTGCCCAAGATGGCTAGCTCGGGCAAGTTGGTCTTGGCGAGGAAGATGAACCCGGCCCGGCGCAGGCGGGCGATGGCCTCGGCGTCATGGTCGGGAACGAACCCCTCTAGGAAACGGGTCGAGGCCGTGTACGGCACTCCCTTCACAAAGCCGTCGAAGTCTTTCACGACCATCGGCACGCCGGCAAACGGTGCATCACTCAGAGGCTGCGCGGCCTGCTGACGCGCCGTTTCGTACATGCGATGCACGACGGCATTTAGCTGCGGATTGACGCGCTCGATACCAGCTATCGCCGCATCGACAAGAGAGGTGGCCGAGATCTCGCCCGCGCGTAGGCGACGGGCGAGTTCGGTAGCGTCGGCATCGAGAACAGTGCTCATCTAGCCATGGTGCGGCGGTGCGCAATGGAAGTAAAGCGAGTGCTGCCGACCCGCCACGTCGGCAACGGAGCGGGGCCATCTACGCCGCCCGGGACGCATGGACCCATGTCTGGCGCTCGCGGGGCGTCACGGTGTGCCGCGACGCAGGATGCCGCGCGTGCTGCCCAGGAGAGTCCGCGCGCGATCGATAGACTTGAGCACGTAGAAGCGATTGCTGTGGACGAGCGAAGGCTCCCACTTGCTGCCGTCGAAGTGCATGAGGCGCGTCTCGTCTCCGAGCCACAGATCGTCATCCGCGGTGCCGGACAGTGAATACTGATTGTTCAGCGGCACGCCCGCCACGAGGTCCCAGCCTGCTCCGCTGTACTTGAACAGACCGCTGCTGGTGGCCAGGTAGGCGCGATCGCGG
>DAORCZ010000505.1:0-6207 GCA_035345735.1 Pseudomonadota bacterium
GGCTGCACATCGCGATAGGCGCGGCCGTCGGCGGTGTACAGGCGGATCTCGCGCCATTCCTCGCCCAGGCTGCAGCTGACCTTGACGATGCGCGAGTCTTCGGCGCGCGCCACGCGATCGGCGCGGCGCAGAAGATCGAGCTTGTCCTCAGGCGGGGCCGCGAGGCTCGGCGTCGGCACGTCGTAGTAGGCGGGCAGCCGCGGCCAGGTGATGCCCTGGGGACCCACCCCGCCACCGCGCGCCGCGATCTGGGCCGCCGTGCGGGCGGCGTGCTGCATCGCCTCTTCCGTCAGGTCTTCGGTGTAGGCGTAGCCGGTGGCCTCGCCGCGCAGCACGCGCACGCCCAGGCCCAGGGTCACGCCACGGCTCGTCGTCTTGACCTTCTCTTCTTCGTAGGCGTAGCTGGCGTTGTCGCTGTACTCGAAGAACAGGTCGGCGTTGTCGCCGCCACTGGAAAGCGCCGTCGCGAGCAGTCGCCGCGCCACCTCATCGCTGATGTGACTAAGCGGAGTAGTCCCCCCCGGAGGCCAGGCGGAGCTGGCGGAGCCCGCATCCCTGGCTACGTCGACTTGAGCAGCATCTTGCATGAGCGACAGTGTTACGCGGCGGGGCCAGCCCAGACAAGCCAGGAAACGGCGCCCGGCCCGCCAAGCCCTAGCGGACGCGACCGAAAATCGGCGGACGCGCGACGAAAAACCCAGGCCGGACGCCGCTCTAGCCCGCTTAGTGTAAAGTGACACTTTACACTTGTCGCTCCCGGCCTTAGGCTAGTTGACATGAACTCGCCAGCCAGCCAGCCCAGCCCAGAAAGCCCCCGCTCTCCCCGCGGCGAGAGCGTCTCTAGCCCCGTCCTGATCAGCGATGCGGCCCCGCCCGTGACCGCTGGGTGGCGGCGCGATCTGCAGGCGGTCGTCGATGGCCTGCGCGGCGTGACAGCCCCCACCTATCGCCTACGCCAGCCGCGAAGAAGCGATCGCCAGACCGCGGCCAAGCCCGTGGTCAGCGCGGCGACTACGCGCGAAGCGATGGCGATGCTCAAGCCGCGACCGCTCATCGTGAGCCGCATCGTGCGCGAGACGGAAGAGGCCGTGACGATCTGGCTGCGCGACCCGAACGGGGCGGCGATTCCCTTTGCCGCCGGCCAGTTCCTCACCCTGCTGCTATCGCCCCCCGGGGCGGAGGGCGTGACGTTGCGTCGCGCCTATTCGATCTGCACCCCGCCGCTCGATGCCGCTGGCCAACCCAGCCAAGAGCTGGCCATCACCTGCAAGCGCGTGCCCGGCGGCCTGGTGTCGGGCTACCTCAATGACGAGCTACGCGAGGGAGCGCAGCTTTCGGTGCTGGGCCCCTCGGGCAACTTCACGCCAGAGCCGCGGGCCGAGCGGGCGCGACACCTGGTGCTGATCGGCGGTGGCAGTGGCATCACGCCGCTCATGTCGATTGTGCACAGCGTGCTGCAGAGCGAGCCGCAGTCGCGCATCACGCTGCTTTACGGCAACCGCCGACTGAGCGATGTCATCTTCGCCCAGCCGCTGGCTGACCTGGCCGCTGCGCACCCCGACCGCCTGCGACTTCGCCATGTGTTAAGTGAACCCGATGCCGACTGGCAGGGCGGAGTCGGGCTGCTCGATCGCCGCACACTGAGCACTGAGCTATCGACGCTGGCCTGCCTGTCGACGGCTGAGCCCGCAGGTCAGCCGACCCCGGGTGAGCTGCCGCGCGAGTATTTTCTGTGCGGCCCCACGCCGATGATGGAAGCGGCGCGTCAGGTGCTGACTGCCGCGGGGGTGCCAGCGACGGGGATTTGGGAAGAGCGCTTCGCCTCGCTGCATGATGCGGCCGGGACGCAGGCCCCCGCCACCGGCAAGGTCGCGCTGCAGCTTTCGCTGCGCCGCCTGGGCGCCGGGGGGGGCGAGCCGGCTCAGACCGTCGAGGCAGTGGTCCAGCCGGGCCAGTCGCTGCTGGAAGCGGGGCTTTCCGCCGGAGCCGAGCTGCCGTTTTCCTGCGCCATGGGCGGCTGCGGGGCCTGCAAGGGCAAGCTGCAGTCGGGCCAAGTGCACATGCCCGAGCCGAACTGTCTAACCCCCGCGGAGCGCGAGGCCGGCTACGTCCTGCCGTGCATCGCCAAGCCCTGCGGCGACGTCGCGGTGACCATCGAGCGCTAGTCGGCGATGACCAAGAAGAGCAAAAAATCGCCAGGGCGCCCTACCGCTCGGCCAAGTGCCAGCCCGGCAGCCGATGCAAACGATTTGCATTTGGTGCAGCTGCGCATGAAGGACCTCTGCGACGCCACCGGCCTGGGTCGCCAGGCCATCCACTTCTACATTCGCGAGGGCCTGCTCAGCGAAGGCAAGAAGACCGGGCGCAACATGGCGTACTACACCGAGGCGCACATCGAGCGCCTGCGCCTGATCCGCCGCTTGCAGGACGAGCAGTTCCTGCCGCTCAAGGCGATCCGCGCCGTGCTGTCGGCCTACGACGACGATGAAGGCGCGGGCCTGAGCGCCGATGAGCAGGTCTTCAGCCCGGCGCAGCAGCGCTTCCTGTCGGCAGTGCGCCAGCGCTTACAAGGCAGCCTGGGGAGCGCCACGCCCGAGCTGACGACGCCGCTCGGCCCGCTGATGGCTCGGCTGGATCTGGACTCGCGCGATCTGTCCGATCTCGTCGAGCTGGGTCTGCTGGTGGTGCGCCCCGCTCCGGGCAGTTCGACCAAGGCGGGAGCGGGCGGCAAGAGCCGGCTGCTCAATCCCGAGGCGCAGGTGCGGCAAGACGACGTCTGGCTGCTGGAGCTACTGTCCGGCCTGCGCCGCCTGGGCCTATCGCGTGAGCTGGGCTTTCTGCCCGCCGATCTGACGGTGGTGGATGACGCCGTGTCGGCCCTGTTCAAGAAGGAAACCCGGCTCTTAAGACAGCGCCTGGCGCATCTTGATGCCGAGGTCGCGGCGACGCTGGTCGAGCATGCACTGCCGATGATGAACCAGCTTCTCGTGCGCTTGCACGAAGCCAAGATTCGCAACTTTCTGGCTGCGCTGTGACCGCAGCCCACACCCGAGTAGTCCTGGAGGATGTCATGGAAACCAGCTCTCCTTTCTCCCGCCCGCCGCAGGCCGCCGCTCCTAGCCGCTTGGCCAAGCTGACTTCGCTTTTGCCGGCCCGCATGCGCGAGCGCGTCGATCCCTATCTGGAGGCGCTGGAGCTACTCGCCGAGATTCGCTCGCCGCAGGTGCTGCGATCGCTGGGACCATCGGGGCTGCGCGGTCTTCTGCTGAAGCGCGGCAAGCAGGGCGTGCCGACGCAGATCCTGGCCCATCACCGCGCTCACTTCGACTGGGGCTATCCCGAAGATCAGCCCGAGATGCACGACCTGTTCGTGCGCGCCAAGCAGGGTCAGTGGGACGGCGACAGCCTGCCCTGGCACATCAGCGTCGATCCCGAAAATCCGGAAGTGCCGCTCTTGCCGCGCGACTTTCTGGCGATGGATCTGCTGAAGGAGTGGGGCTATGCGCTAAACCCCAAAGAAGAGCGCCTGATGATCCACAGCGTGGTGTCGTGGATGCTGTCGCAGTTCCTGCATGGCGAACAGGGCGCGCTGTTTGCGGCGGCGCAGGTGACCGAGGCGGTGCAGTTCTTCGACGGCAAGCTCTACGGATCGACGCAGGTCATGGATGAAGGCCGGCACGTCGAGGTGTTCTCGCGCTACCTCGATAGCAAGCTCGGGAAGCTCTATCACATCAACGACAACCTGTTCGTGATCATCGATGCGCTGATGTCGGATGGGCGCTGGGACATGAAGTTCCTCGGCATGCAGATTATGGTCGAAGGCCTGGCGCTGGGCGCCTTCGGCACGCTGTATCGCCTGACCTCCGAGCCGCTCTTGCGCGAGCTCTTGCGGATGGTGATTCTCGACGAGGCGCGCCATGTTCACTACGGCGTGCTGGCGCTGCGCGAGCACATCACCAAGCAGCTCAGCCAGAAAGAGCGCGAGGAGCGTGAGGACTGGGCGTTTGAAGTCGCGCTGCTCATGCGCAATCGCTTCATGGCCTACGAGGTCTACGACGAGTGGTTCGCCGGTCGCATGCCGCGTGCGACCTGGCGCATGTTCATCGATCGCTCGCCCAGCATGCGCGAATTCCGGCACGTCATGTTCAACCGCCTGATGCCCAACCTGCGCGAGATCGGCCTGCTGTCGGATCGCATCCGCCCGCGCTACGCCCAGGCCGGGCTGCTGCACTACTCCGAGGGAGCGGCGGCCAATCAGCTCACCGCCAAGGACGTGATCCGCGATCTCAACACGCCGCTCGTGCTGCCGAACTAGCGACGCAAAAGCGGCAAGGGTTCGCGCTGGGCGAGCCACGCCGCAGGGGGCGGTGATCCAGCGGCAGCGACGATGGCACCGACCATGGCGCAGGTGGTATCGACATCGCCCTGGCCGGTCGCGGTCTCCCAGAAGGCGTGCTGAAACGAATCCAGCGAGCGCGCCGCACTAAACAGCACAAACGGCACGGTATCGCGACACAGCACATCAGAGCCATTGCCCAGCTCGCGCACTGCAGCGTCGATGGACTGGGTCGGCGGCAGCGCGGCGGCGGTCTCGATGCGGGCGCGCACGTCGGAGGGGGGCGTGTACTCAAGGACGTGCTGAAAGAGCAGACCGGGATCGCGCGACGTCTGGCGAGTGCGCAGAGCCCAGCCGGTGGCGAGTGCGACGGCCACCGCGCCAGCTTGTGCTTCCTCATTGAAGTGCGTCGGCAGGGCCGAGCGCTTGGCTTCGATCACGATGCGCTCAGGATCGTCAGCGAAGTAAGCGCCGATAGGAGCGACGCGCATGGCGCTGCCGTTGCCCATCGATCCGGCGCCACCGAACGGAGCGCGCGAGACCTCGCGCCAGGGCTCGCCCCCTGCGATGGCTTGCAGGATGGCATGCGCCGTACGGCCATAGCCGCGTCGAGGATCGGCGGCGTAGCTGGCGCCGAAGGCCTGGGCCAGCCGATCCTCATCGATCGTTCCGCAGGTCTGCAGCACGCCCACGATCTCAAGCGCCATTGCGGTGTCATCGGTGTAGCGGTGCACACCGACTGGGATCTGGCGATGCACCAGCGCCAGGGGCTGGCGGATATATCCCTCGCCGAGCGCCGACCCCAGCGCATCGCCGACGCTTAGGCCATCCAGCACTTCGCACACCGCCCGCATGCGCTGCTCATGATCAGGTGGCAGAGGTTCCTTCATCCCCTCAGTATCGAGGCCGTTTGGCGGGGGATGCAAGCGGCGGCAGATGGCGATCCGGGACTCTCCGTGCGGCTGGCCGCATCGTGCGCAAAGAGGCTCGCCCGGCCGAGGCCCGAGCTGACCCATCGGGCGGCGCAACGACGACCTTAGGCCGCAACCACCGGCCGCAGGAAACCCCACAGCGCCCCGGGTTCCCCGTTACAATGAAGGAGGCACGATGTCGTCTTGGCAAGCAATCGGCAAGCAGCGCTACCGCGTGCAGGAGGACGTCGTCTACTGGGAGATCGCGGGCGAAGTCACCGCGGCCGATGTGCATGCCATCAGCGATGTCACGGTGGCAATCCATCGTCAGTACGGCAACGTCTACGTCATCTGCGATGCAACGCGTCCGACCGAGTTCTTGCCCGAGGCGCGGCTGGCGATGCGTCAGCGCCACGAACCAGGCCGCGCGGTCACGGCCCCCTCGGTGGTCGTGGGGGGCAGTGCCGTCCATCGCGTGCTGCTGACGCTGGTGGTGCGCGCCATCGGCCTGCTCGGCCGCAATCCACCCCTCGTCGAGTTTGTGGCCACGCTGAGCGCCGCGGAGCAGTGGCTGAAGGGGCAGCGCGAACTGCGCGGCCAACGCCAGTCGCCAGATGCCCAGTCCTAGGCTCTGAATTCCTCCCGGCATCGCATCCACGCGGGCCTAGCAATCAGGTCCGCGGTGACGGTGACCAGGAGTTGCTCGCGGAGCCAAGGGCCCGGTAAAGTTCGGCCGATGCACTCTCTGCCCGGACCTAGCCAGCACCCCGTACGGCAGCTTGTGGCCATGGCACGCAATCCCTATGCGTTCCTAGATCAGAACCAAGCGCGCTACGGCGATCTTTTCGTTCTGCGCCTACCCGGCATGCCCCCCCTGCACATCTGCGCCGACCCGAAGGCGGTCGCCACCCTGACCGCCAGCAGCTATGACGACTGCGAGCGCTTCGGTGGTGGCGCCGA
>DAORCZ010000506.1:0-1809 GCA_035345735.1 Pseudomonadota bacterium
GCAGCATCCAAAACGGCTGCAGCAGGTTGGCCAAGGCTTCGCCTAGGTCATAGGTCGCGACCATCCAGCCCAGGTGCACCTGCAGGCGATGGGCCGCGGCCAGCACATAGGGCGCCTCAATCAGCCACTTGCTCCCGCCCGACGGCACAAAGATGCCCAGCAGCGCCGAGTAGACCGCGATGAGCGGCGGCAGCGTGGCCCGCGTCGATAGCTGCACAAAGACGCTGGCGATCCGCTCGTTCAGCTGAGTTGCCGATAGCAGGCCGGCGATGCCGCCATAGAACGGAAACTGCAAGATCACGCCCCACACCGCCGGTGTGGCTGCGGCAAAGGCCTGCTGCAAGCGGGCCGGTGTGCGATGCAGCGCCATCCCCAGCAGCAGGAGGATCAGGATCACCGTATTGAGCGTGATGGCCTCAAGGACTCGCGGGGCCGCCGCGAAGTGCACGGCCAGATAGCCGATCCCCAGCACGACGATCAGGCTGCTCAGAAATGGCCGGTGCTCTAGAAACTCGCCCGGACGAGAGGCGACGGGGAGTGCGTCGCCCGTCGCCTCGTGAGTGGGGAGCGCGATCCCCAGGTCCTGCGCTGATCGAGCCCGCCCCCCGGTGGGCATGAGCCAGGTCATCGTCCCCGTCACCACCACGGTCTCGACCAGCACCGACACCAGCGACTGCCACAAGAAGATCGTATACGACAGCGGCAGCAGCGCCGCGCCTGGCACCGTCTGTGGAACCGTCCCCGCTGCCCCACAGGTCTCTCGTCCGCAGCGAAGGATGTGGGCCAGCGAATCGGGGATCGCGCCCGGCGTTGCCATCTGCAGCGCCGCCGAGCCCGACAGCCCCTGCGCCCAGATGCTGCCCAGGCCCAGGAAGCTGGCGGCTGCCAGGGCGCGATAGTCCACCTTCTCCCCGCGCTCGGCGAACCGCGTCGCCACTGCCCGGGCCAGAAGCGCTGAGAAGACCAGCGAGAACCCCCAGTTCAGCCACGACGACAAGAGCGCCAGGACGGTCACGAAGGCCACCGCACTGCGCGGCGAACGGGGCAGGCTGGACAGCCGCAAGAGCAGGCGCGACACCCCTGGGGCGCTGGCGACGACATGGCCGGTGATGATGACCATCGCCATCTGCAGAGTGAAGGCCAACAGCGACGAAAATCCTTTGCCCCAGGCGGCCAACAGCGGCGCCATCCTCCCCCCGGTGCTAAACAGCCCGGCGCCAAACACCAGACCGGTGGCGATCAAGGCGAAGACAAAGGCGTCAGGTAGGTAGTGCTCTAGCCAAGCGATCGGGCCGAGAGCCCACTGCCCAGGCGAAGCGGACTCGTTGGAGGGCGCGGCCGACGCCGGTGGGGACTGCGAGGGAGGAGGGGGAGGCTCAGCCATTACGGCAAACTTTGCCTCCGTTTACCCCAGTTCACAACGTTCTTTATGTAGCTGAACACACCAATACCTAAAATAATAGGATTGAGTCTTATTTTGATGGGTAAAACGAGGCAAAAATCAAATTTTGATATCGAACTAGACAGGCGGTTAAACTGGCGGAATTCACTCCTGCTCCCTAAGTACTGCTAAGCTATCTATCATATTAAGATAGGTTGATGCAACAGTATTTTTAAGCTCAATAGGCTGAAGAAAGGACTTGGGAAATTCCGCGTGCTACCGACGGAGAATGTGGATTCTTGGTGGGCGGAAAACCGGCTTAAGAAAGCCCCAGAAAAATCAGCCCGTTTTGGCGAAAAAAAGCCTGCCCGGGCTATTGGCACACTGCGCGGAGCGTGTTAGGAGTTGTCTCCAGCGTTAGCCATGCA
>DAORCZ010000506.1:1909-6203 GCA_035345735.1 Pseudomonadota bacterium
CTATTGGCACACTGCGCGGAGCGTGTTAGGAGTTGTCTCCAGCGTTAGCCATGCAAAATCAAACCTTGTCCCCCATGGATGTCTTGCCCGCCGCAATCCGGCTCATTACGCAGGAGCTGCGTCCCTGGGCCGGTCCCAAGAAGCAGGCGGTATATGACGAGATCGCCCGCGTACTGTCCCAGGCGCAGCGCCAGATCGAGCGGCGCTACAAGAACCGGGGCGCGCTGCCGGCGATGAATATGGGCATCACGCCGCCTACCGATGCTGAGAGCCTGCGCGAGTGGGGTGCTCGGCTGCGGACGCGGCGCGAAGCCGGCGGACTGACGCGCGATCAGCTGGCTCGTCTGGCCGGGGTGGCGGACAGTACGATTCGCAACCTAGAGACCGGCCGCCATCGCCCAACGCGCCAGATCTTGATGCGATTGCAGTCGGTGCCCGACCTTGGCATCCCGTCGCCGGTGGCCGACCCCTCAGCCGCGCTCGCCACCTCCCCAGGCGAAGAGGAAGGCCTCGGCAGCTTCGCCTGCAACTGCTGGTTCGCGCCGGAGTACGACTCGATCCAGATGGCGCAGGACATGGTGCAGTCGCTCAACGGACGCGGCGGCCATGTCGAACAGACCCACCTGTACATCGACCCGGCGAGCGCGGCGGCCTGGTGCGCGGTGACCGCCCAGGAGGCCTGGCAGGGGGGACCTGGCTATGTCGCGATGACCGAATGCGTGCGCTACGTCAAAGAGCTCGTCGATGGCTCCGGCCTGGACATCATCAGCCTGGGGCCTGGCGAGGCGCGCGATGAAGTCCGGCTCGTGCAGACTCTCTCGCAGGAAGGCCTGAGCCACATTCGCCTGTTCCTGCTCGACATCAGCCAGCCGCTGCTGAGCAACGGCTACCGCCACGCGGCGCAGGTGCTGGGGGACCTGGGTGGGGTCGCGGTCTATGCCATCCAGGGCAACTTCCACAACCTGCCGAGCTATACCGGCCTCTTACACTCGGCGGGGCGACGGCGTCTGGTCTCGATGTTCGGCTACACCTTCTCGAACCTCAGCCATGAGCAGACATTCCTGCGGCACACGCTCAGCGTGCTCTCCGAAGGGGACATGCTGCTATTGAACCTGCCGGCGGTGTTCACGACGTCGAGCGATCCGAAAGAGATCATGGAAAAGGATCGCGCCTTCAACCGCATCGCCGCCGACGGGACGCGCGCCCCCGCCCCGCGGATGACCGAGTTTCTGACCGGCATCTTCAAGCGCCACGTGCGCGGCCTGCGCGGGGTTCGCGTCGAAAATCAGCTCGACTTCCAGAGCTGCCACATCCCCGGCAGTTACGCCGTTGATGTACGAGCCCGCGTGCGGCTGGTCCGCGGCGAAGAGCGCGACTTTTCCATCTACTACAGCCGTCGCTACGAGCCGGACGCCCTCAACGCGTTCATGACCAAGAACGGCTGGTCGCCGGTGCGCACCTATCGTTATTCCGTCGATACCTACCCCATGCTGCTCCTGCTCTATAGCAAGGGGAAACCCAGCGCTCCGACGGAAGAATAGCGCCAGCCGCTGCCCCTAAGAGGCGACAGCAGCCCCGCGCGTCCCGCTTGACAAGGCCGTCGGTTCGCGCGATAGCCGCGGAGTCGATAACTACCCAAAGAAGAGGGTGTAGCTATGGCTCGTAGTGGTTCGATGTCTTCGCCAAATCGCCGCTCTGGGGTTCTGCTGATCGGCGCAGCCCTGACCGCGCTCGCCGGCTCCGCATGTGCACCGTCGCCACCGCTCAGCGAGATCGAGCAGTCGGTGTTCACCAGAAGCTGCGCATTTAGCTCCTGCCACGGCAGTGGGGTGTCGCCTGCCGGTGGCCTCAGCCTGACGGGCAGCACGTACGAGCGCTTGGTCAACGTCAAATCCAGCTTGGCCTCGGAAAAGCTGCGCGTGGTGCCGTCGTCACCGGACAGCTCGTTCCTGTTTGAAAAGATCGCGCAGGACAAGCCCAGCGCCGGTAAGCGTATGCCGCCGGGTCAGCCGCTTGGCGAAGAAGACATCGCCAAGATCCGCGCCTGGATCGAAGCCGGCGCCGAGAACAAGTGAACCCAATGAAAAGCCGCCTTCGCATCTGGGGCCTTGTGCTCCTTTCCTCGCTGTCTTTGAACTGCAAGACCAGCGACGCGCCCGCCCTATCGGATGCCGGCATCGATCCGGGCGAGTCGCCGCCCGACCTCCTCGGTTTCAAGTCGAACTGCGGCTGGCCAGGCGACAAGGGCAACGAGCTAGGCGTCGGCAAGTTCTGCCTCAAGATCGAAGACTGCGGCGACAACCCCAAGGCCATCATGTGCACGACCTTGGGCGACAACGAGAACTTCTTCTGCACCTTCCGCTGCTCGAAGACCGGCCCGGCCGATCAGTGCGGCAAAGATGCTCGCTGTGCTTGCTCTGACGGCGGCTGCGGCTGCATGCCCGCCCGCTGCCTGGGGGACGAGCCTGCCGACGGTGGCACCGATGCGGCATCGACCCCGGATCTCGCCGCCAACGACATGCGGCCCTAACTGCCATTTCCGCTGGGCCGGTCGCGCTGGCCCACTCCCAAGGAGTCCCTCATGAGACGCCTCACCGCTATCGCCGTCCTGACCCTGGTATCCGCTGCCTGCAGCCACATGGAGATGATCGAGGAAGAGTTCTCGGTGCCGTCGGCCCCGGCGAACGGCATGCAGCTCCAGGTCAAGGAAGTGCAAGGCCTGCAGCCTGGCACGAGCTACGAGTACTGCACGTGGACCGATCACATCACGACGACCGAGCTCAGCTTAAAAGCCCTGCAGGGCTTTCAGACCAAGATTGGTCACCACGTGATCCTGTTCTACACGACCAAGATGCAGCCTCCCGGCACGACGCGGGAGTGCACGGACATGGATATGGCCTCCTTCCGGTTTGCTGGGGGCGCGGGAGGCGAGGGGGTCGAGAGCGTCGCCCCTGGCGATTTGGTATACAAGATTCCCAAAGGCGTTCAGCTAGTCATCAATCACCACTACCTGAATGCCACTCAAAATGTGATGACGGGTCAGTCGGCGCTGAACATTCGCTTTGCCGATCCCGGTACGCCGCAGGTGACCGCTGGACACCTGGCGTATGTGAATACTGACCTGCGCATTCCGGTTGGCAAAGCCACCATGGATATCCTCTGCACGATGAAGCGCGAAGAGAAGATATGGAACATGCAGCCCCATATGCATCGCTGGGGACAGTACACGCGCGTCGACGTTGTGGTTGGCGGCCAGTCGCAGCGGCTCTTCGATCTGCCATGGCAGGACGACTTCACGTTCCACCCGCCTGAGAAGACCTGGCCCCTTGACCAACCGCTGGTCATGAAGGTCGGTGATCAGGTCAAGGTTCACTGTGAATGGGACAACACCACGGATAAGCCCATGACCTTTGGCATGGAGATGTGCGTGGCGTTCGGAAACACGATTAACGCCGAGAATCGCGAAAACATCGCCTGTGATAATGGGGAATGGGTTGAGTTTTAGTCGTCAGACTAAAACGATATCGCCATCCGTTGTTGCAGTCATTTCTCGGCCCGGTATCGCTTATCGGGATCGGGGTGGGGGCGCCGCCGGGGGGACGGCGGCAGCCGGGGATTCATCGGGGGAGTCCGTCTATGGCATGGTCGAAGCCGCCCTGGCCGAGCTGGGTTTGGATGCGGCGCGGGTGGGGACGGCGGACTGGAATCCGCTGGGTGAGCTGGTTCAGCCCGGCGACCGTGTGGTGCTGAAGCCGAACTTCGTGAGCAACAAGAACTTCCACCAGCGGCTGAGCGGCGAGCACCTGGCGTGCTCGTCGACTCCGGCGGCGGTGCTGCGGCCGCTGATCGACTATGCGCTGCGGGCGGCTGGGCCGCGTGGGCGCGTGCAGATCGTCGATGCCCCGGTCGAGGGCTGCAATGTCGATGAAGTGCTGCGGGCGCTTGGGGTTCAGGATCTGCTGCGCGACTATCGCGCCGCCGGTCACGCTGTTGAGTTCCTCGACCTGCGCGACTTCTGCATCGTGCCGCGCATGCTGCTCGACAACGTGCAGGCGGCGGGGCGCTCGCTGAATCTGGGGCTCTTGCTGCGGCAGCCCCTGCCCGGTGATCCGCTGGGCTACGCCGTTGTCGATTTGGGAGATCGCTCGCGCTTCGCCGACGTGCCCGAGCGCAGTGCTGCCCTGGCTTTTCATCGCGCCCATCCGCATACGCCGGTGCCGCATCATCGTGGGGGACGCCACGAGTACTCGCTGCCCAAGACGGTGCTGGCCGCCGATGCGGTCATCACCATCGC
>DAORCZ010000507.1:0-6195 GCA_035345735.1 Pseudomonadota bacterium
TGGCAATCGACATCGCTTCTTTGCGGGTCGGCAAGCACACATAAAGGATCCGATCCGCCGCCCGTAACCCATGGCGTACCTAGGTACTGATGGTGCGTCAAGGCAGCATCTGCACGGCGCTGCGTGTACGGGGGTAGACATTCGGCGCGATGTCTGGAATTCGTTGGGGGCACGGAGAGCGGGGAGGACTTGAAGAACCACGGGGATGAGCGCTGGCGCGCGCGCTCGGGAAGCGATGCGCTCGGCAGTTGGCGTGAGGGGATTTTTCGGACGTGTGGCTAAGCGGCACTCACTCTGAGTTCCCGCTTGTTCCAATCGAACTAGCAACGGATTTCACAGATTTTTGACGGATTGGTCGTCCGATGGGAAGCGAGTGTCTCTGGGCCGGCAAGGCTGCAACTACGGGTTTTGCGCAGTTTCCCTTGTGGCGCTGGCCAATCCAACGGTAGTTTTGCGGCTGCCTGTAACTTGTGCCCCCCGCTGTCGGAGCTTCGCCCCATGTCAGACGAGATCCTGACTCTGACCCAAGCCGAACCAGAATTGCACGTCGCCAAGAACTCTGTGTGCTCGCGCGCGCGGACGAACGGTCAATCTGCCATCCGGGCGTGCCGTCAGTGGTGCGTCCACTGCAAGGACATGGCCTCTCCAATGCGGTCGCAGAACCGCTATGCCAACGACCACAGTGCGGAGGGTGTGCAGTGACTGGTTCGCCGACCTTGCAGGAACGCGTGGCGTTCTATGGTGCCGCCGCACTCGGTCTTCGCGCACTCGACGCACGGGAGCGTACGGCTCGCCGCTTCGGCAGTGACGCGCAGGCGCGGTGGGCGCAGTTCGCGGGTGCATTGAAGGATGGCGACCGTCTAGACATCCTGCTGCGAGACGCAGCCGGAACCTGGGGTGCGGCATTTTCTCCGTCTGAATGTTTCGGATTCTGGGGCCTGGCCGACGATGAACCTTTCGGGCCGGATTGGGGCGGCATCGACGACCATGCCGCAGTGCGGCTGTTCTCTGAACCCGCTGGGCAGGTCACGCTGGACATGGTCGCTTCCGCCCTTGGCGTCCAGAAGGGAGAGGTTCCAGTCCCGCCGCTGACGCCCGCTACCAAGCTCGTCGTTGCCGGTGGGGCAGCGCTGGTCGCTGTCACTCAGGCATTCGCCCAGGACCGTGCGCTGTCATGGACCGATCAGGTGGTTGCCGTCGCGGACCATGCAGCGTTCCGACAGCTTGCCGGCCTTGCGGCTGTCCTGCTGGGGGCCCGCGGGCGTACGGTCCTGGTCCGCCCCGGCTCCGACGCGCTCAGTGCGCTGCGCTCCGTCGGTTTCGCGCATATCGACGCGGCCGTTGTCTCTGCCGATGCAGAGCCCGAGGCGGCCGCCTTCGCACGCAGCGTGGGGGGCAAGTAGCGTGGCTCTCCCTCCGGGGCGCATCCACCGAGGTCGCGGGACGCACTACCCGTGGGAGCGGCAGGCGCTCGACCTGATCTATGCCAGCACGTCTCTTTCGGACACCGATCCGCACCAGGCCTGGGAGCTTCACGAGCTGTACGCCCCCGCCTCGGGTCGCCTGTACGAAGTGGATCTGCTTTTCTTGTCGCGCCAGGGGCTGTTCTTGGTCGAGATCAAGAGCCACCCCGGTGTCCTGACGGGCGACATCGTGGACTGGACCTTTACGGACGAGGGGCGGCGCCGCACCATCGAGTGCCCGTACCCCGGTGCCAACCTCAAGGCCAAGGTGCTCGCCGATCTGATCGGACGGCAGATTGGACCCGACCGTCCGTATGTCCATGCGGCGGTCTTTCTGTCGCATGCCACCGACGTTCGGCTGGATGGGGGCCGGCCGCCTTGGCTGCTTTTGCCCAGCGATGTAGGCGCCAAGCTGGTCAATGGGTTTGACGGCCGCGATGCCCATCGGGTCGTCAATCGGCCGATGATGAAGCAGCTTCTTCAGGCGGCCCATCGCATCGGCCTGCGCCCCAGCACGACGACGCGCGTGGTCGGGGGCTACCAACTGGGTGAGCTGATCGACGACGGCGAAGGCTATCAAGAGCATCTGGCCAAGAACGCTGCCGTCGATCGCGATCAGGCCCGTGTCCGCAGCTACCTTGTACCGGCGGCCACGTCTGCCGAAAGACGCGGGCAGCTTCATCGCGCTGCCCGCCGGGAAGCGCAGACACTGGCCCAGATCGGGCAGCACCCCGGCATCCTGGCGTATCGTTCCTTCGTCGATGATGGGCCACTGGGCCCGGCCGTGCTCTTTGAGGCCTTCGAAGACTCGCTGCCGCTACATGCATTCCTGCGCCAAGAGCCCAACCTAACCTTCGACGAGCGGCTTGGCCTGCTGCAGCAGATTGTCGAGGCGGTCGCGCACTGCCACCGCTCGGGGGTCTTGCACCGTAACCTCTCGCCCGCCTCTGTACTGGTTCGGCGCAGCACGGACGGGCGTATCCAGGTGCGGCTTCATCGCTTCCAGACGGCTGCCTGGATTGAACACAGCAGCGTCGCAACAAGCCACTTTCACGAGCTGTCGCATGCGCTCGACCGGCTGTACCAAGCGCCGGAAGTCTTGGCCGATCCCGAAAAGGCGACGTACGAAAGCGATGTCTTTTCCGTCGGTTGCTTAGCCTGGTTGGCACTTACGGGGCAGCCCCCCGCCGCGACGCTGGCCGAGCGCGAGCAGCGCATCAAGGGGATCAAGGACGGCGAAGGCGGTCTACGTCCGTCGGCCGTCCGTGCTGACCTGGCGGCCCTGGACGATCCGATCGCATTCGCAACCCAACCCAACCTTCACGCCCGCGCCGATGACGTCTCGGTGTGGTTCAACGGATTCGTTCTCGAAGCCCTTACCCGGCCGACCGTCGATATCAGTGCCGGTGCAGACCCTCGTGAAGCGCAGAAGGGAGACACGCTCCAAGGCGGCTTGCGCATCGAGCGCCGCTTGGGGTCGGGCGGAACCGCGCTGGTGTTCCACGTCCGGCGCGAGGGACGCGACTATGCCCTGAAGGTTCCGCACGACGCCGGCTGTGGCGAGCGCCTGCTGGCCGAGGCAAAGACGCTTCGCGAGCTGCGCCACGAGCACATCGTCGATCTGCGCGAGGTTCTGACGCTGGGGGGCATGCCCTGTCTGCTGCTGGAGTACGCCGGCGAGCGGAGCCTGGGCGATGTCCTGCGCGAGCAAGGGACACTGCCGCTAGAGCTTGCCCGTCGTTACGGCGATGACCTGCTGTCCGCTGTCCAGTACCTGGAAGAGGTTGGCGTCACCCACCGCGACATCAAGCCCACGAACGTTGGATTCACCAGCCAGTCGAAGAAGCAGAGCCACCTGCTCCTCCTCGATTTTTCACTGTCAGCCGCCGACGCGACCGCCATCAGCGCAGGAACCGCCGAGTGGCGCGATCCCTGGCTGTATCTGCGCGGTGCGTGGGATGTGGATGCCGACCGCTACGCCGCCGCCGCCGTGCTGTACCACGCGCTGACCGGGGCTCGACCGGCGCTACCACAGGGGGATGCGACGGCCGACGTGGTCGTGGAGGCCGAGCGATTCGATTCAGCGGTCCGTGACCGGTTGACTGCGTTTTTCCGCCGCGCCTTCGCGCGCGAACTCAAGACCCGGTTCGCCAGCGCAGAGGCGATGCGCCAGGCCTGGGCGCACACCCTGTCGGTCGAAGCCGAGGTCAACGATGGGGCGTCCGCCGTGGCCATCGACCAAGTGCGTCCCGAGACGCCGGTGGATGCACTGCCGCTCTCCGCGCGCGCCCGCAACGCGCTCGACCGCGCGGGAGTGTCGACGGTGGCCGAGCTTTTGCTGTTGCCCCGCAATCAGCTATCTGTCGTTCGCGGCGTCGGCACGCAGGTCGCGCGGGAGATCGTCGCGCTGGCCGACCAGCTACATGCTCGCTTCGCGCTGGAAAACCGCCCCGTGCTGATGCCAGGGTTTGCGCGTCCGCGTCTGCTGCTTGAAGACGCAGAGGCTGCTCTGGACGCCAAAGCGGTGGACCGACTGGTTGCGGCGGGACTCAAGACCACGGTCGATGCGGCGCTAGCGCCGGCGGCACGCATTGAAAAGCTTCTTGGGCAGCGTCGCGCCGATGCGCTGCGGCAGCGGCTGGTGGCCATGGCGGCCGCCGAACCTTCGCCGGGATCGCTGGGTGAATGGGCTCGCGAGCTGATCGGCCGCGCCAGCGCCAGCGAAGCAAACCGACGACTGCGCGTGCTGGTCGGGCTCGACCCGCAGCCTGATGAACGCCCCGACACAGGGCTGCCGGCAGCGCGCTCGGCGTCTGAGGTGGCTGCAGCTTTCGGCATCGACCCGGCGCAGATTTACGCCAGCCTGCAGTTTCTGCGCAACAAACGGTGGGTCAGCAACGCGGCAACCACTTCGTTGCGCGAAGCCGTGTCGGCCCTGCTGGACGCGGTAGCGCCAGCGACGCCCTTTTTGGATCTGGCGCAAGCGCTGGCCAAGTCGCGCACCGATGGCACCCCTAGCGAGGAAGACGCACGCACCGCCGCGGCGCTTCTGCGCGTGGCGCTGGAGCTGCGGCCTAACCCGCCGGGGACGTGGCGCCGCATTGGCAATACGCCGTGGATCGCGCGCGATCCCGAGGTGCTGGATGCGCTGGCGGCGCTCGCCGAGACGGCCGACCGCTTGGCCGCTACGGAGCCGCTGCCTTCATCTGAAGTGGTTCGTGCCGCGCTGGCCGATGTCAGCGCAGGAACCCCGCTTGCCACCTTGCCCGCTGACCAGCGGTTGACCCTGGCAGCGCGGGCCAGCCAACGGGCGGCAGCGTCGGCCCGACTGGAACTGTATCCGCGTGGCATGGATGCGGCGCGGGCCCTGAAGCTAAGCCTGGCGGCGCTGTCGGGCCTGGGGCTGTCGCCCGACGTCGTTCGCAAACGCATCGCGACGAGGTATCCCGAAGCCGCACCGCTGCCCGATCGACCGGCGCTGGATGCGCTGCTGGCGCCGCACGGGCTGCTGTTCATGCCCGACCTTGGCGAATACGCTCGACCCGGACAGCATGCGAATACGTCGATGACGGTCGCGCAGCCGTCGCGCAAGCCCACGGCACCTGGCCTGCCGCAGCGGCGCAGCCCGGAAGCGCAGGTCGCTGCCGCATTCCAAGACCAGCTCGATCGCGGCGTGGCAGCGGGGCGTTTCCGCGTGGTGCAAGTACGCGCCGACGTTGCAAGCCTGGCCATCGATGCGCTCGCCCTGGCGCTAAACACGAAGGCGGTGTCGCTGGATCGCGCGTTGACGACGGCGATCCGTCGTCAGGCAGAAGAGCTGGGCGTACAGTGGGCCAACGTCGAAGCGGCCGACCGCGCCGGTCCGGCAGGCCCCGACTGGCCCCTGCTTCTGGATCTGGTGCGTCGGGCGACGGACCACGTCGTTTCTGATCTGTTGAAGCGACGCGAACCGACGCTGCTTTTGGCGTGGCCAGGTGCGCTGGCACGCTATGGCCTGGCCAGCGCGCTGTCGCGCATTGTCGACGGTGCCGAGCGCGGGGACGCCCCCGCGGTCCTGCTGGTGGTGCCATCGCACGCCGATGGAGCAGCCCCCTCGATCAACGGCCGGCTGCCCGTGCCAGCACCGCTGCCCAGCCAGCGGCTGGTCATGCCGGATGCGTGGCTGGCGAACGCGCACAAAGCCGCCGAGACGCCCTAAACCCAAAGATGAGACGCCGATGAGCACTGCGACCCTGCCCAAACTGCTTCAGCCCGCGCTCAAGGCGCTTGAGAAAGATCTGCTGGCGCGCGCGAAGAGCGAGCGCGTCGAGGCCGGGCTGCGCACGACCTGGACCGACGAGCAGAAGGCCGGGCAGACCGGCCTGGGGTTTGAGCCGTGGCGCCGCGAGCGCGTGACGCAGCTTGCGGTGGCGTGGATTCTGTCTGTCGTCTTTGTGCGCACGCTGGAAGATCGCGGCTACATCGACCCGCGGGTGGCCGGCCCCGACGCGGCAGCGCTGCGCGCCGCCGAAGACCGCGAAGCACTGTTCCAACAGATCGCGCCGTTTTTGGGCCCGCGTGGATACCTGCTGTCCGTATTTCGCGAGCTATCCAAATTGCCGGGCGCGCGTGATGTCTTCGATACGCGCCACAACCCGGTCTGGGTGCTGTCGCCGTCTATCGAAGGCGCCAAGGCGCTGATCGAGTTCTTCCGCAAACCGGACGCCAGCGGTGCGCCCGCGCTGGTCTTTGC
>DAORCZ010000508.1:0-6191 GCA_035345735.1 Pseudomonadota bacterium
CAGGGCCCCGACCGCTTCGACGGCGAGTTCGATCTGCTGCAGGGCATGGCGCAGGCCGCCGCCGGTCATCCGCTGTCGATCTCGCTGTCACAGCGCGATCACGAGCCGGGGCAGTGGCGACGCATCCTCAGCCGGGTCGAGGCAGCAACGGCCGCTGGCATCCCGATGCGAGTGCAGGTGGCGCCGCGCGGCATCGGCGTGATCTTGGGCCTGCAGGCCACCTTCCAGCCCTTCATGGGCTATCCCAGCTACAAGGCCATCGCTCACCTGCCGCTTCCCGAGCGCGTGGCGCAGCTACGTGATCCGCTGCTGCGGGCCCGCCTGCTGGCCGAAAAGAGCGATCGCGTCGCGGGCGATGGCTCGTCGCTGCCGCCGCTCGCCGACATCCTGCTTTCGATGATCGACCGCATCGCCTTCCGCATCTTTCCGCTGGGTGCCGAGGCCGCTGTACCCAACTACGAGCCGACGATGGCCGACTCGGTCGGCGCCGCGGCGCGGGTGCGCGGTGTGCCGGTTATGGAGGCGCTGCTCGACGCGCTGCTGGCTGATGAAGGCCGCGCGCTGCTCTACTTCCCCGTCTACAACTACTGCGAGTTTAGCCTGGAGTCGGTGCGGCAGATGATGACGCACCCGCTAGCGCTGCCTGGCCTATCGGATGGCGGGGCCCACGTCGGGACGATCTGCGATGCTAGTTTTTCAACATTTTTGCTAACGCATTGGACACGCGATCGCCCAAGCGGCCGCATCGCGCTGCCGCGCGCCGTGCAGATGCTGACGGCCGACACTGCTGGCTATCTAGGCCTGACCGACCGTGGCTTGCTGCGTCCCGGCCTGCGCGCTGACATCAACGTCATCGATGGCAGCCGGCTGACGCTGCACTCGCCGCACCTCGTCAGTGATCTACCGGCGGGAGGCAAGCGCCTGCTGCAGGCCGCCACCGGCTATCGCGCCACCCTGGTCGCCGGGACTCTGGTGCTGCAAAACGATCGCCGCACCGACCTGCACCCCGGGCGCCTAGTGCGACTCGGCAGCGCGCGCTAGCCGACGGCGTGCGTCGTCCCCCTGCCCTTTCCCCCGATTCCCTTCGCCTGCCTACGACAGCAGCCGTCGTCGCTGCCACATGTAGAAACCCAGCACCAGAAGCGCAAACACCGTCGTTGTCGGCTCGCTGGCCGAGGTCGTCAGGCCGCCCTCACCGCGGCTCAGCCCGCCCCGCCCCACCGAGCACGCGCAGCCCGCGACTGGCGTCATATCGGTCGGCTCGGGGGGATCGAACTCATCGCCACCCTGATCGAGCGGCTCGGCGTAGTTGCCGGTGTTGCGGTTGTCGTGATGGAAGCTGTCCCAGTCGATGCGGCCGCGCGCCTTGCCCCGCGTGTGCCAGGCAAACAGCCAGCCGTTGCGGGTCGAGGCCACCATCTCCAACCGGCCATCGCCGTCGAGATCGCCGACTGCCGGTGCTGCCGCCACCCAGCCGCCGGTGAACTTGGGGAAACCGCGGGCTTCTTTGCCGTCGGCGTTCCAGGCATGGACGAAGTAGCCGGCCGACGCTGCCACCGCTTCGCGTCGCCCATCACCATCGACGTCGGCGACGATGGGATTCTGGAAGAAGACATAGTCCTCCAGGCTGCGTGGGAAGCCGTCTAGCTGCTTGCCGCTCGCCACATCCCAGACCGAGAGCAGCATCTCGTAGTCCATGCGCTCGTAGCCTTTGAGCATCGACAGCGCGGTGTTGGCGCCGGTGTTCGGCAGGAGCGCCTCAGGCCGACCATCCCCGTCGAGGTCGCCAATGGCCGGGCTGGCGATAAAGCCCAGTGCCGCGAACTCGCTGGTATCGCTCTGCGAGCCGAAGCCGGCCTTGCCTGGCTGCAGCTTGATTGGGTAGCTGCTGCCGTCGCTGCGCAGGATGTCGAGGTTGCTGCCGATGCCGTTTACAAAGATCTCGAGCTTGCCGTCCTTGTCGATGTCGGCCAGCGCCGCGGCATTTGGCATGCCCGATCCGACGACCGGCAGCACGTAGCGCGAAAACGTCGTCACCGGCCAGCCCGGCAGGATGGCCTTGGGCGCCTTGCTGCCGCGCCCATCCAGCACGTAGACGCGGCCGTTGTCGCCGTACTGTTCGTTGGTGCCGACGACGATATCCAGCACGCCATCGCCGTTCACATCACCGACCGCCGGCGTGCCCATGATGCGCTGCCGCTGCCGCGGCTCTTCGCCGCGATCGTCGTCCGGGCGCTCGGCATCCCACAGCAGAAACGGCCAGCCGGGCAGGCTCGTCCCGTCGCCGCGCCAGACGTAGACCTGGCTGTCCATGCCGGCGGCGATGATGTCCATGCGGCCGTCGCGATCCAGATCGGCCAGCACCGGCGAGGCGAAAAATCCGTCGTCGATGACGTGCCGACGATCGCGGGCCACCAGGGCCGCTACCCGCTCTAGCTCGACGGGGAAGCCGGGCAGGATCTTGCCGTCAGCGCCGATCGCCACCACGTGACCATCGTAGGTCGCGACGACGATCTCGGGCTTGCCATCCCCGGTGATATCGCCGATGGCGGGGGTTGCGGTGATCGCGGCGCCATAGCCCGGTCGCGGACGATTGGCGGCGGCGGGCTGGCTCCAACCCGGGGCCGTCGTGTGGCCGGTCGGCGTCGCGGCCAGCGCGGCGATATTGGGTACCGAGACCGGGAAGCCGGGTAGCTCCGTCCCGTCGGCGCGCAGCGCGTGCACCAGGCCGCCGGCATCAGCGACGATGATCTCGCGTCGGCCATCACCGTTCAGATCCGCGGTCTTCAGCGAGGCCTCGCCCGACGCGCCCAGCCGCTTGGGAAAGCCCGGCAAAAGGTCGGGATCGGTGTGAATGTGCACCGCGCGTCGGGCCTCCGACCGCAGGCCATTGCGTCGCGGATCCGCCGAGCGCTGCAACACGCGCACCCGCACCGTGATGGTGTAGATGTGCGCCCGATCGTCGGGCTGCCAAGCCGGATCGTCGACGGGCAGCACTGGGTTCTGCACCTTGATCTGCGCCACTGGCAGGTCGGCCAGCTTGCCCTCCAGCGTCTGCGACAGCATCTCGCCATGCCCCAGGCGCGTGAAGCGCTCGTCGCGGGGGTCGACGCCGGGAGCCCAGGCGACCTCGAAGTCGAAGCTATCGCCCTCCGGCTTGCCGTGGCGGATGGCGATGCGGCCCTCGATGGGGACGGTGCCATCGCGCTCGCCGAAGACCTGGAACCACTCCGGCTTTTCGATCTCGACCTCGGCCGGGATGGCCCCCGAAAGGATGTTGTCGACGGCGCTGCGAGCGTTCACGCGGCCGTAGCCGAAGCGCCGAACGAAGCCCGGGCCGGTGGGATAGGCCCCCAGGTTGTTGTCTTCGCTGGGGTCGTAAAAGCTGTCGGCGGTGCCCACCATGATCTGCCGGACTTCTTCGGCCGACAGACGACGCACGCGGCTCGCCAGCGGTCCGCCATCGCCCGCCGGAGCTGTGTCGCCTGCCGTCGGTGGATGCAGTCGCGGCGGGGCTGGCAGGTCGGCCGCCAGCGCGGCGCTATAGATCAGGCCCGCCATGCCCGATCCACGCCCGGTTGCCTCCGAGCTGCAGCTCTCACCAGGCACCGACAAGAGAAGCTGCGCGCCGTAGTTCGTGCAGTTGTCGAACGCAAAGGCGTGCGTGGCGTCGCGCGGCTCCTCGGCGTTGGGACGGATGGCGTGGACGTAGATGGTGTGGTTGTTGGTGCCGGGGAAGTTGTGGTGATAGCTGTTCTCGTCGGCAGCCGAGGCAATAACCGCGACGTGGTTGTCGTAGGCGTAGTCAATCGCCCAGCGCGAAAGCGGCGTGTTATCGATGGTGCCCAGCGCTTCCTGGACGACGGATGCGCCGATATCGACGGCATACACCGTCGCCACGGCAAAGTCGTTGGAGTCTGCGACGAAGCTATCGCCCACCCGCAGCGGCATGACGCGGCAGCGGGGACAGACGCCAGCCTCGGCCCGTCCGTTGTCGGCTTCGGCGCTGGAGTCCTTGGCCTCGCCGGTGCCGTGCCCATAGCGCGTGTCGTCGTAAGCGTCGTTGTCGTTGCGGAAGAAGTCCCAGCCCGCGATGTCGTCGATGTAGCCGTTGCGGTCGTCGTCCTTCTTGTCGGAAAAGGCGACGATCAGGTCCTGCGGATCGAGGATGCCGTTGCCGTTCTGGTCGCGCAGGCGCAGGTCGCAGATCTTGGCCGCTTCCGGCTGCTCGTGCCCGCTGACCGTCGTGTAGTCCTGCACGTTGAAGACACCGTCGCCGTTGGCATCGTGACGGCGCTTGCCCTCGCCGCGGTTCTCGGGCTTCTGGCAGGCGTCATCGGGCGGCGGGAGCTCGGCCTGGTTAAGGAACCACTTATTGACCAGATCGCGCTCATCCCAGTACGCCCCCGAGTCCATGACCGAGATCACGACGCGCGGATCGCCCTGCGTCTTGGCCCAGGCGCGGTCGTAGCTTGCGCCCATGCCCAGCCGGCGGGTGCGGGCATCCAGCTTGGTGAACTCTTTGGGCGCGAAGCTCCACGACTCCCACTGGTTCTTGAAGCTGCTGTCGCTGGGCCAGTTCTTCGGGTCGCTGTAGTCCACCGTCCCGGCCCGCTCGTCGGGCGGCCAGGCGCCGCCGCGGCCTTCCGGCAGCAGGGCCGCCACCCCGCAGAGCGAGAGCAAGATCCCAAGCAGTCGCCGACGGTGCGGACTCCGACGGGGAGGTTGCGGCGACGGGGCACTCGCAGCACGGCGCAGGTGGGCGGATGTAGTAGACATGCCCCGATCTGTAGGATCGCCGCCGCCGAGCTGTCGACGCTTTTTTTCGCTCGCCCAGGGCGGCCGTAGGCGGGCATATACTCCGCGCCATGCGGAAAAAAATTGCCCAACGGTTGTCATCCTTAGGCTGGTTTCTCGTCGCTGCACTGGGTCTGACTAGCTTGGCATGCGTGCCATCGGCCAGCGACCCCGCGGCCAGCGATCCCACGATCAGCGCGGCCTCTGCCCTCAGTGAGTCCGATGAGGGCACCATCGCGGACCCTGCGCAGGTGCAGAGCAACCCCACCGATGCTCCGCCGCCTGGCTGCTGGGCCGAGCGTAGCTGTGGCGCCCGCAAGTACGTCTGCCGCACCGCCGACACCCCCCGCCCCTGCGGCGCTGCCGGCTGTGCCGAGATGCAGTTCGCTTGCAGCAGCGACGCCGGCTGTCTCGAAGGCTACGCCTGCGTGCTGTGCAAGCCGGGCGATCCCTTCCCCTGCTCGTTCGCCACCGGCCTGTGCCGGCCCAAGACCTGCGCCGCCGACCGCGACTGCGGCTCGCCCAATGTCGTCTGCCAGAGCGGTCGCTGCGCCCACAAGACCTGTCGCAGCAGCCTGACCTGTCGCGGCTACTGCGTCGCAGGGGCATGCTGGAACAAGCCCGGCTGGTGTCACGACACCTCGCTGCCGCCCCCTCCATAGGCCGTTCACCCCATAGGTCGCTCAGATGACACACGCGAGCAGCTCTCTCCATCCCAGACGCCGACTCGGTCCCGCACTGGTCGGGGTGCTATTTCCCCTCGTATTCGCCTGCGGTACTGACGGAGACGACGTCGAAGCCCACGGCCCGTTAGCGACGCTTCGCGGGGGGCTTTCGGCCGTGGCTACAGCCGACGCGGCGAGCAAAGCCGGCGCGCTCCCCAGCTGTCCTAGCTTTGGCAGCGGTGTCGCCACTGGGCGCCTCGCTTCGTCCGCCCTGACCGAGGCCAGTGGCGTGGTCGAGGGGCGCCGCACCCCCGGCGTGCTGTGGACGCACAACGACTCGGGCGCCAATCCGCGCGTCTACGCCGTGGCCACAAGCGGGGCGACGCTGGCCCTGTACGACCTGGACGGCGCCAAGGCCAACGACTGGGAAGACATCGCCATCGGCCCCGGTCCCGTCGCTGGGCAGAGCTATCTATACGTCGGTGACATCGGCGACAACTCAACCTCGCGCAGCCACATCGATGTCTATCGCGTCGCCGAGCCCGATGTCAGGACCGGCTCGCCGACCACGCCCAAGACGCTGACCGGCGTCGAGCGCATCCGCCTGCGCTACCCCGATGGCGCCCACAACGCCGAGACGCTGCTCGTCGATCCGCTGCGCGGCGACCTGTACCTCGTCGTCAAGAGCAAGGACGGCACCTCGCCGGTGTTCCGCGCCGCAGCGCCGCT
>DAORCZ010000509.1:0-3158 GCA_035345735.1 Pseudomonadota bacterium
CGGCCAAGCTCTGACAGGGCTCTGGCTCAATCCCGCCGTAGCTGCAATCGACGCTGCGCCGCAGGATGGCCGCGCGTGAGTCATTGAGCGAGAGCAGCGTAGCGGTCAGCAGAAAAGCACCGCCGGCCCCGATCAGCGATCCGCCCATTGCGTAGCGCAGGCGGGGTCCGCGGACTGCCCCGCAGGCTCGACGCTCGTCGAGCGAGCAGCCAGTGACGTCTTCGCAGTTGCAGGCTGGCTTAACCGGCGTCGCCACCGACTGCGGCCCGAATGGACAGTGCACGGCCTGCCGGGGATCGCGCCCAGCATCAAAGCCGACGCAGCGACTGCGGATCGGCATCGGCTTGCACAGCGACTGCCGCAGCACCTCCTGCCCGATGCAGTACGGTGGCGTCGCGTTGTGCACCATCCCCGGCGGATCGCTGCTGGGTCGGTCATCACCAACGAGCTGAAGCACAAGGGAGTGCAGGACCTCGCGCAGCACGGCGCTGCACTGGGCTCCGACGCAGTTCTTCTCGATGTAGTCGTAGCGATAGAAGGTTCGGGTCGGCCGCCCGCCGGCAAAGTCGGTGCGAAACAGGCGCAGCGAGGCCAAGAGCATCAGCCCCGCCTCCTGCACCATCACGTGCCCGCCAATGAGCGTGCCCTCGGGCGGTAGCGGGTTTTTGCAAGATTTCTGTAAGAGCTCGAAGCACTCGCCCCCGACGCAGGCGCGGGCGAGCCCGGGGTCGCTCTGTAGCTCTTGAATCGCGGTGCCCAACCCATCGACGCGGGCCCGCAGAGCCTGCGAGAGATCGGCGTCAACCTCGCAGTCGCGCTGCACACCCCACAGCACGATCGGCCCGTTCGGCAGGTTTGGCGGTGGAGGATTCGGGGTCGCAGGCACAACCGCCGCCGGGGGGGGTGTCACGGCCACCGGCGCCACAGGCGGTGTCTGCCGCAGCGGCGTACGCGGCTTGCCCTGCACCCCAGTTGGCAGCCCGAGTAAGCAGAAGAATACGAGCAGGAGGGAGTGGAGTTTGCTCATCGAACAGGCTCTGGCAGCGAGGGGATCCGCGATGCTCGCAAGCGCGAAGGAGGGAACCGGAGTGTGCATGCATCGCAGCCGGTCACGCCCCAAAGCAGCCCCCGCTAGCCCGCGAAAAATCGCCCTTCTGCATGGTAGCGGGATGGCGACCGATTTCGGCAAAGAACGCTGCCTTCGCCGCCTAGCCGGATGCGAGGTGCGCTCGCCTACATCGACCCTGCCCCGCCTACGCCGGAGCACGTCTTACTGCCACGAATCGAGCGGGGTTTGGCCGCTTGCCCGTAGTTCCTGCTGGCCCCACGCACAGGCCGGTGCTAACCAGCCTCTGTCACCCGCAATGGAGGATCCGCCCATGAAGTCCCCCGTGTTTGCTGCATCTGCTGTGTCGGCCCTGTCGCGTCGCGCGCTGCTCTCTGGTCTATTGGCGATGCCTTGGCTGCTGTCCGTGCCCCCGGCCCATGCCGCCAAGGTCGGCGAGGCGGCCCCCGCCTTCACCGCCACCGATAGCGGAGGCCAGGCCGTCTCGCTGGCCCAGTACAAAGGCAAGTTCGTCGTCCTGGAGTGGCACAACCACGACTGCCCGTACGTCAAGAAGCACTACGGCAGCGGCAACCTGCCCAAGTTGCAGAAGGAGTGGACGAAAAAAGGCGTGGTCTGGCTGGCGATCGTCTCATCGGCTCCCGGCAAGCAAGGGCACGTCGATGGCGCAGCCGCCAATGCCAATATGAAGACGGCCGGTGCGGCGCCGACCGCGACCTTGCTCGATCCCAAGGGGGAGCTGGGTCGTCTCTATGGCGCCAAGACCACGCCGCACATGTTCGTCATCAGCCCGCAAGGCACGCTGATCTATGCCGGAGCCATCGACGACAAGCCCACGCCAGATCCCGGCGACATCGCGGCCGCCAAGAACTATGTCGCGCAAGCTCTCACCGAGGCCATGGCCGGCAAGCCCGTCACCATGCCGTCGACGCCGCCTTACGGCTGCTCGGTGAAGTACTAGCTGAAGCTTTGGTGCAGGGGGAGCGCCGCGGACAGAGCGCGGCTCGGCGGCCGGCTAGGTGACCTTCTGCCCGAAGTCGATGAGCTCGGCGCTGACGCGCTCTAGCTGGGCAGAGAGGAACATGCCGCGCAGGTTACCGCGGGTGTGGCTGACGGTGTGATCGGCCCAGTACTGCAGGCCGTTGCCGGTCGATAGGACGCGGCTGGGTACGGGCTCGCTACCCAGGCCAGGCAGGCCGATGGTGGTCACCGGCTCAAGTCCGGCGCGATCCCAGGCATACGGCATCTGCGTCAGCAGGGGACGCAGCGGGCTGTTCTCCCACAGAGAGGGATCGTCGCTGCGATTGAAGGCGCCGGTCTGGATGTCCTGCCGCAAGGTGTAGGCGTAGCCGTTGTCGCAGGGGGCATTCGCCGAGATCAGGCGCGTCTTCTTGTCGACATAGATGACGTGCCGTTCCGGGATGATGTCGCCTTGGTGGACCGCACCGACCTCGAACACCCAGTCATCGCCTTTGTAGCCGACGACCTCGACGTGGAGGATGAACGGGCGCGTGGTGTAGCCGATGGTGTCCTTGTGCACGACGCGATATCGCCAAAAATCCCCGACGTTGATCGGCGGCGGATAGCCAGCGGCCTCGGCCTCGGTGATGACCCAGTGCAGGTCTAGGCTGGCCAGCTTGCTCTTAAGCTTGCTGAAGTCGCTGATCGTCTCGTCCTTGGTCACGGTGTACACGATGCTGCGCAGCGTCGGATGGAAGTACTGCGCGTGGTTCTCTTGGCTGGATCCCGGATCGCGCTCCTCGGCGGCGTTCTGCACCGACAGCGGCTGCGGTCGCCAGACCAAGTCGGGATGATCGCCGATCGAGCGACCCATCCACACGCCGCTGCGCGGGTTCGCTTTGTCGCCACGGATGCGATAGGTGTAGACCTTGGGCTTGTCTTCTTCCGGCCAGTTGCGCGTACCGACGAAGTCTGGCTGGACGCCGTCGTCGGCGAACCAGAGCTGCATGGTGACGTCGTACTGGTCGCCGCCAAGTGCGGTGTAGCTGCACTCGTAACGGTAGGCCGGGTAGTTCCAGACCTCCCGCACGGGCTTCTTCGTCTCGGGATCGATGGGATCCAGCTTGGTGTC
>DAORCZ010000509.1:3258-6182 GCA_035345735.1 Pseudomonadota bacterium
CCCGAGCGCCATGCAGTAGCGGTCGTACTTATCGAGAGGGCCGTTCTCGTTATAGAGGTTGCGATAGTCGGGACGATCGCGACTCGACATCATCGGCCACCAGTAGCCCGACCACGCCTGATGATCGGCCTCGCCCTGCGTCAGATAGTTGCTCATCCTGCCTCCTAGGGCACTCAGGATAGGTCAGATCTGCGTCTGCGCTCAATCGGTTCGCAGTGCCGCGCAGGCCCGCTTGGCTCGGCATGCACCCCACCTTCTACGCGAACGCGGCCGGTGCTAGGGTGCGCGCGATGCTTGTCATTCCGGTCGGTGGTTGTGGTGAGTTCGGCAAGAACATGACGGCCTATGTCGCGCACGGCGTGCTGCTGCTCGCCGACTGCGGCATCCAGATGCCCGACGATCTGATGCCGGGGCTGGAGCACGCGCTGCCCGACTTCGACGCAGTGGTGTCGCGCTACGGCGAACCGACGGCGCTGTTCCTGACGCACGGTCACGAGGACCACATCGGGGCCGTCGGCTATCTGTTGCGCCATGTCGGGCGCGCCGTGCCCGTCTATGGTCGGCCGCTGACGCTTCGCCTGTGCGAGCGGCGCATGGACAAGCTGGGCATCCCCTCGCGGCTGCGCGATCTGCGATCGTTTGCCGTCAACCAGCCGCTGGGCTTTGACGAATCCGGCCCCTGCGAGCCAGAGCCGGCAAGCTGCCGAGTGACGCCCCTTGCCATGCCGCACTCGATCCCCGAAGCCTGCGCGTTGCTGATCGAAGCGTCGGGGCCGCCGGTTGTCCGCGTGCTGCACACCGGCGACTTCAAGCTGGACGAGATGGGCGAGTTCGCGTGGGCCGAGCTACAGCGCCAGCCCGTCGATGCGGTGGTCGGTGACAGCACCAACGCACAGGTCCCCGGTCGGACTCCAGCGGAACGTTCAGCGACGCAGGCCCTTGGCGCCCTGCTGTCGGATCCGCAGCGCCGAGGGCGCATCGTGATCGCGCTGTTCTCATCGCATCTGGAGCGCATCGCGGGCCTGGCCACCGCGTGTCAACGTGCCGGTCGCAAGCTGTGCCTGGTGGGTCGCGGCCTGCATGATGCAATCGGCGCCGCGAGCCGAGCCGGCCTGCCCAGCCTCCCGGCTGAGGTCATGGTTTCGGCCGATCAAGCAGCGGCTCTGCCCCCGGGCAAAGTAGTGCTGGTCTGTACCGGTACGCAGGGCGAGCGGGTCGCCGCGCTCTCCCGCCTCGCCGCGGCCGTCGATCGGCACGAGCCCGCGGCGTTTGGCGGCCTGCGCCTCTCGGCTGGTGACACCGTGGTCTTGGCGGCCCGCGTCATCCCCGGCCACGAGCGTCCCGTGGGTCGCCTGCTGGATCGCTTGGTGCGCGCCAACATCGAGGTCCTGCAGGGGGCGCCCTATGCGGTGTCGGGCCACGGCAGCCAGGACGATCTGCGGGCCCTCATGCGAGCGGCTCGTCCGCGTGTCGTCGTGCCGGTGCACGGCACCCCGCGCCAGATCTACGCCCATGCCGCGCTGGCCGAAGAACTAGGCATCCCGGCCCTGCGGCCTCAGAACGGCGATGTCATCAGCCTGGATCAGCACATCGCCATCACCGACAACATCGAACCCGTGCCGGTCTATGTCGATGGCTTCACGGTGGGTGAGGCAGGAGGCGACACGCTGCGCGCGCGGCAGCGCTTGTCCTACACCGGCGTGGTGGTGGTGGCTGCCGATCCTCTGGCGGTGCCCAAGCTCTTGGTTCGCGCCGTCGGCGTACGCGATCCCGGACCGGGGCTGAATCAGCTCTGCGCCGAAGCTGCGACTCAGGCCGCTGCCGCGCTGCGCGCTGCGCTGGGCGAGACACCGCGGGCCTGGCTGCCGCTGCCGGAAGACGCAGTACGCGCTGTCACGCGCGCGGTGCGGGGCGTGTTCTATCGCCGGCGCGGACAGAAACCCAACGTGGTAGCGATTCTCCCCGGCGCCGAACTTCGTTACGATGAAGAACCAGACACTGTGGATTCGGTGGCCGACTAGGCTCTAGTGGCCCCAGCAAAGCGAGACGGGAGACCCGATGTCAGAGCGAACCGTGGGACTGTCAGGCGGATTCCGACCCGGCCGACTTGGCCGGATGGTGATGGCGGCAGCGCTGCTTTGGCTGGCGACGGGCTGCCCCAAGCTGACGCTGTACCAAGCCGCGGTGATGCGCCCCAGCCAGATCGCGGTGTACTTCAACGTACTCGATGCGGCGGGGCATCCGATCCCAAACCTCACCGCCGACCGATTTGAGATCTACGAAGACGGGGGACGCATCTCGACCTTCGAGTCGAAGCAGACCATCCTCAACCCCGAAGTCGCCGCCATTCACTACGCCCTGCTGCTCGTCGACCTGTCGGGCAGCATCACGCAGTCCGGTGCGCTAGAGCAACTCAAGCCAGCGGTGCAGACCTTCGCCGATCGTGTCGGGCAGCTACAAAAAATCGCGGTCTACGGCTTTGATGGCTCGCCCACGCTCTACCCGCTGCTCCCCTTCACCAAGGGTGGCGAGGGTGTGCGCAGCGTTGCCGAGCGGCTGTCGTCGTTTAAGGGACGCGACCCCTCGACGAACCTCAACGGGGCGGTGGTTGAAGGCCTGAAGGTCCTGCAGAAGGCGTTGGCCCACGAGCCGACGCCGCTCAAGTTTGGTTCGCTGGTCGTCTTCACGGACGGAGCCGACCGGGCGCAGCGCGTGGTGCGCGCCGATCTCGACAAGGCGCTCGATGGCGCTCGCGAGGATCGCACGTCGCTTTACGTCATCGGCATCGGCAAAGAGATCAACACCAGCGAGCTGCGCAACATCGGTCGCACCCACGCCTTCCTGAGCCAAGACCCGACCGAGCTCGCCAAGGCCTTCGACGACGTTGCCCAGCGCGTCGAGGGTTACACCAAGAGCTTCTATCT
>DAORCZ010000510.1:0-6179 GCA_035345735.1 Pseudomonadota bacterium
CCGCCGCCCAAAGCTCCGCCCCGCCCGCCACCATTCGCCCTTTTCCCCCCACCCACCGACGCGCCCATCGCTAACGCCGCCGGCCGCTATCTTCCCGACGCAGCGCTAGATCTGCAGAACTGCAGGACCCTGGCTAGGCTTGCGCGCGCCGCTGCCGTCGCTGATGAGTAGGGCGAGTGAGAAAAAAGACGCCGCTGCGGCCCCAGCCTGACGCGCTTCTCGGCAGGAACCAATATGTAAACACCTTCGTGCTTAGAAGGTGCCTCTGGCTTACTGATCCCCAAAACAGCGAGTAAGGCTGGGGCCGCAGCGGATCTCTCATTTTCGACGCCCCGGCGAAAATGGGAGTCCGCGGTAGCTGGGCCCCCAAGCTTGCTTGGGGAGGGCCCCGGCCGTGCAGCGTGGTCGGGTTGAGGGCATTTGCAGCCCAATTTGTAAACAGCGGGTTAGCTGGCGAGGAGGAGGGTGGCGTCGTCGTTGGGGACGACGAAGGTCTGGAAGAGCTGGACAGCTAGGTCGTCGAGGTCGACGCGCTGCCAGGGGAGGCGGAGTTGACTGGCGAGGCCGTCGGAGAAGAGGCAGACGATGGCGTTTTCGGGCAGGGGGTGCTGTTCTACCCGGATTTCGATCTGGCCACCGCTGCCGCGTCCGTGGCCGAGCACGGCGTCGGAGCCGCAGGGCGACCACAAGCGGCCGACCCCGTAGAACAAGACGACGCGGACGTTGCCGACGGTGGTGCTGCGGACGGTGCGGGCCTGCAGATCGATGTCGGCAACGCCAAGCGTCGCGCCGCGCGTTCCCGCGACATGCGTGTGGGCGGCATAGACGGCCTCGCCCACGTCGAGGTGCACGTCCCGCCGCAGGGCCTCGATCGCGCGGCGGGCGGCCTCGCGGGCGGCCGGTCCGTGTCCCAGGCCATCGGCGACGACCAGGCGCAGCTTGTTTTCTCGCCGCACCACCAGGCTCATATCGCCGGCTTCCTTTTCGCGCGGGTGCGGCTGCGACACCAGCACGATGCGGCTTAGCCCCTCACGCGGGAACCAGCGCCAACCGGCGATCGATGTCGTGGCCTCGCGCTCGGCGGGGGCGGGGATGGCGCGGTTCGGCAGCGGGCCGATATAGATCGGGGCACTGTCGCTGCTCAGGCGGCCGCGCAGGGCGCCCCACTCGATGCGGGCGCTGCGCGACAGAGCCGACAGCGTGCAGTTGGCCCGCTCGCCCCCGTAGCGCAGCAGACGGCGGATGACTTCCGAGGCCGCTTCCATGAACTCGGCCTGCAGGGCGGGCGGTAGCTTGGCCGCCTGCGCGAGCTGCAGACATTCCTGATACGTCTTGGCAAGATCGACATTGCCGTCGAGCGGAAGGTGAAGAAGCTGCTCGGCGACGCTGCCGGTAAGAAAGGGAGAAGAGGGCTCGTTGCCGCCGCCGGGTGCAGCAGGGGCTTTCTGCGCTGCCGCCGGTTCGCCGGGCCGAGAGGGTGGGGAACCCGGAGGTGGCGGTGTGGCGGACAGGTCGGTCTCCTTCAAGCGTGGAGCGTGGCGCTAGGTGCCGGGGGAGGTCCGGGAGCGGTAACTACACATCGAACTCGGCGGACGAGAGCGCTTCGAGCGCCGACTCCAGATCGAGAGCGGTCTCGAACCCGGAAGCCGAAAAGCCCATCTCGGTCAGCGTCAGCGCGATGGCTGGCGTCATGCCAGACACGATGGTGCGCGTGCCCATCAAGCGGGCCATCTGCGCGGTGTGCACGAAGGCCCGAGCCGTATAGGTATCGAGCACCTGCATGGCCGAGATGTCGAGGACCAGGCCACGCGCACTCTTGCGCTCTAACTCCTTGAGGATGTCGCTCTGCAGCTGCTCGACCAGGATGTCGTGGAGGTCGGCCTGGATCGAGACCAAGAGCAGGTCGCGGATGCGCAAGATCGGGATGCGATCAATCATGAGAAAACCTCGTCACCTTCGCAGACCCTCGCGGGCCCGGGGAGCCGGCTAGCGCTGCACCGGAGAATGGAACACCACGCGAACCTTGGTGCCCTGGCCGGGCGTCGACTGCAGGGCGAAGTCGTTGGCCAGCGAGCGCACGCCGCGCAGGCCCATACCCAGGCCGGTATTCGACATGAACGAGCCACCCAGGATCTGATCGACGTTGGCGATGCCCGGTCCGTTGTCCCGTGCCTCGACGGTGAGCGAGATCCGCGGGGTCAGCGTCACCTGCAGACGGACCTCGCCGTTACCGGCGTACATCACGATGTTTCGGGCAAGCTCGGAGACGGCAGTAGCGACCTTGGTGCGATCGACAGGACCAAAGCCTAGCTTCGACGCCAGCGTAATCGCCGTGCGACGCGCGACCACCAGGGAGGCCTCATTGTCGATCCGTAGCTTTTCATCCCGTGGCACGAGCCCGAAGGCGCCACCGGTGGCGACGTCGAGCTTCATCAGGATGGCCAGTACGTTGGGTGAGCCGGCGAATAGCGAGATGTGACGGACGATGCTCGCCGCCATATTCTCGACCTGTTCACGATTGCTCACCGAGACGCCGAGGATCTCTTGGCGCAACCGTGCCGGTACGGTCACGTTTGCTTCCAGCGCACCGAGCAGCTTCTGCGCCAGATCTCCTTCGCCTTTGGATGCCAACATGTGCAGGTTGAGTCTAACACGTCCTTTTTTTTGCGTTTGGTGATTTACAGAAACTTCGATGCATATTGCGCCCGCGCGGCGGCGGCGACCGCGGCTGCCCACCCGCTCTCACCGCAGGCCAGCCGGGGCGAGGAATTCCCAGCTTTCCCCACAACCCTGCGGCGGGACGCGCCGATAACCCGGCCCCATGGCAAGTCCTCTTGTGCAGTGGACGCTCGGCTATCTGCTCGGAGTCCTCCTCGCGGACGCGCTGCGTCCGTCGCCGCTTGTGCTGTGCTGCCTGAGCATTTTCGCCTGGCTCTTGCTCGTCGCGTCGGCGGTCCGACGTGAGCTGTCGCCCCGTGGGCTGTTCCTCGTCGCGGTCCTGCTGGGGGGCTGGGCGCAGGCCGGAAGCCTGCGTCCGACACCGTACCCCGCGGCGCTGGCCGCTGAGCTCGCCGGGTCAGGCGGCGAGGTCTGGCTGCTGCAGGGCATGGTGCGCGAGACCCTGGGATCCTCGGCAGAGGGCATCGCAGTCGCGCTGGACGTGACCGGGCTTGGGCGACTGGAGACGGCGATGGGACGACCGCCGACGGAGGATTCGTCGCACTGGTGGCAGGCTGAGCCCGCCCTGCCGGTAGAGCTATTCGTCGAGGGCCGGCCAGCCTACGAGCTCTTGCCCGGCGATGCTCTGCGTGTCGCCGCGGTGCTGAGACTGCCGCCCAGAAGTGGCGGGGCGACCGCGGGCCTGCCGCTTGCGCACAGCGCGGGCCTGCGTGCCTATGCCCATCCGGACGGACTGCTTCCTCTCCAGCCGGCGCCGGCTCCGCTGTTCGTCGGCCTCTGGCGTCTGGGGCCGCGGCGTTCGCTCCTGCGCTGGGCGGCGAAGGCTCGCTCGGCCTTGCGACAGGCCCACGACGCCGCTTGGCTGGCCCTGCCGCGTCGGCTGCGATCCTCAGGCGCCTCGGAAGCAGCGACCGCCCCGCTGCAGCTAGCCATGAGCCTGGGCGATCGCGGGCCCCTGCGATGGGTCGACATGCGGCGGTCGGCCAGCCGGCTGCCTCCGGTCGAGGCCCTGCTGCGCGACGCGGGCGTCTATCACATCCTCTCGGTAAGCGGCCTGCACTTGTCGGCGGTCGGCTTGACCTTCTACGCCCTCAGCCGGTGGGCGGCGCGGCGGCTCTGGGGGGCGCTCCCGCCCATCGCTCGACTCGCTCCAGGCGGGGGCGGGCGCTGGGCGGCCCTCCTGACCTTGCCCGTCGTCGTGGCCTATGCCCTGCTAACCGGGGCGGAGTCACCCACGGTGCGAGCGGCCATCGCGCTGGGGGCGGCGCTCCTGGCCATCGGCGTCGGTCGACGAGCCCGCTTGAGCACTGGGCTGGCGCTCGCTGCCTTGTGGACGGCGCTGCCGTTCGGGTCACTTGCTGAGCCGCTGGGCTTGTTTTCTCCGTCGCTGCTCTTGTCGTTTGCGGCTACCTTGGGGATCGCCTACCTCCGACCGATCGCTAGCCTGGGGGCGTCGTTGTCGCCTGGCGGGCTGCGACCGGGCGGACTGGCTGGGCGGGCTCTGCGCTGGCTCCTACGGCTCGCTGATGCCTCGCTGGCAGCCGTCTTGGCGACAGCGCCGCTCCTCGCCTACTACTTCGCCGAGTTTCAGGGGGCCGCTCCCTTGGGCAACCTGCTCGTCACCCCGCTCGCGGAGTTCGTTCTCTTGCCGGCGGGCCTGCTGTCGTCGCTGCTGGCCCTGATCTGGCCGCCGCTCGCCCTGCCGCTGATTGTCTGCTCAGCGCTTGTCGGTCGACTCTTGTTGTGGCTGGCCGGGCTGGTGGCCGGGTTGGGGCTGGGCTGTGCCGTCGCTGCCCCAAGCCGCTGGTTGATCCTGCTGTGGGGGCTTGGGCTGTGTCTGTGGAGCTTCCGCCCGCGCTGGGGCGTCGCGGTGGTGACGACGGCGCTGGTTCTGTATCTGCTGCTGTGGCGGTGGCCGCCGGGCACCCTGCGCGTAAGCTTCGTCGATGTCGGGCAGGGCGATGCGGCAGTGGCTGAGCTTCCCGGGGGAGGCGTGGTGGTCATCGACACCGGCTGGTCTGTCGCCGCGGGGCGAGGCTCGCGGGCGATGTCCCGCTCAGGCGAGTGTGAGCAGAGCGGCCCGACGCTCAGCCGCACACTGCTGGGACAGTTCCTGGCCCGTCGGGGGCATCGGCGCATCGATCTTCTGATCATCACCCATCGCCATCCCGATCACATGAGCGGTGCCGCCAGCCTGCTGTGCCAGTTTGCCGTTGATACGCTGTGGCTAAACCGCTGGCCGCCGTCTACCCCATCCGGGCTCGGGCACGACGAGCTGAGCCAGGCCGAAGCCAGCCTGCGAGCGCTGGCCTGGGCACGAGGCACGCA
Organism: Pseudomonadota bacterium; assembly: GCA_035345735.1. Classification (GTDB taxonomy): domain Bacteria; phylum Myxococcota_A; class Polyangia; order Palsa-1104; family JAEUJZ01; genus JAEUJZ01. The sequence goes on from DAORCZ010000510.1 coordinate 5,008, forward strand.
GGTCGCGGTGCCGCACTCGCTGCGACTGTCGGGGGTTGCGCTCGACGTGCTGAGCCCCTGTCCGGAGCCAGCGCCCTGTCGCGCGACGGCGCGGCTGGATTGGGAGGAGAACGACAACTCGCTGGTTGTGGCGCTGCGCTACGCCGGACGCACGATCCTTTTGACCGGCGATATCGAGGCGGCGGCAGAGCAGGCGCTTTTGGCCAGCGGTGCCATCCTGCGCGCCGATGTCTTGAAGCTGCCCCATCACGGCAGCCGTACCTCGTCGAGCCAGGCACTGCTCACCGCCGTCGCGCCGGGCTTGGCGATCGCCTCGCTGGGGCGACAGAATCGCTTCGGCTTTCCGCACCCGCAGGTCCTTGACCGTCTGAGAGAGGGGGGGATTCCGCTGCTGCGCACCGACCGCGACGGCACGATTCAGATCGAGATTGCCGGCGATGGTCAGCTTCAGCGCTCGCTCGGGCTTGAGCCCGCGACGTTCCTGCGCTACCTGGGCCTGCGTTAGCGGCGCGCTACGGCGTCGGGGCCGACTCGCTGCTGGCCTTGCCGGGTGGGGGCATCGGCGGGGCAGCCGGCATGGGTCGGGCTTCGGCCGGGGCTTCGGGAGCGCCTCCGGCTGGGCCAGCGCCAGCTGGAACCGGCGAGGCTGAGCCCGGACCGGGCGCGGCTGGACTGACCGGACCTGGCAGCTCCGGGCTGCCCGCCGGTCGGCCTGGGCTGGCTGGCATCGGCTCGGGAGCAGGCGTCGGCTGGCGGCTGCCTTCTGCACTCACCAGGCCCCCAAATGGCAGGACGGCGGGCTTGACCAGCGGGGCTGCCAACCAGGCGGTGACCGTCGAGAGTTCGTTTTCTGGCCGCCCACCCCACTCGGTGTAGTTGGCCTGGGCCTGGCGAGCCATCACCACCGCGCGCTGCCGGGCCGGGCCCTTGCCCAGGTGCCACAGCGCCTGCGCCAGCGCAAACTGCGTCTCGGCGAGGCGGTTGAGGTTGGCGCGCAGCTCTTCCGGCTGCATGTTCTGACGCACCGACAGGGCGCGTTCGAGATAGGGCACGGCCTCGCTGCTGCGACCCATGGCGTGCAGCACCACGCCGATGGCGTGCAGGTTGAAGGCGATCCGCACCTCGCGACGATTGCGATCGCGCTCGCCGATCTGCAGCCCTTCCATGTTGAG
>DAORCZ010000511.1:0-3777 GCA_035345735.1 Pseudomonadota bacterium
CCAAGACCCCCACTGCCGTTTGCCGCCAGGCAAGCCAGCAGCGGATCGCCGCAGGGATGGCTGGCATCGCAGCGGGCCAGGCAGCGCGGCGCGGTCGGTGCGGGAGGGCTGGCGCTGGCAAACGCCGCACAGGCGGCGGAGCTGGGGCAGTCGCTCTCGGTGGCGCAGGCAGCGCTGCACACCCCGCGCAGACCGAGCGTAAGACAGCTGCCCAGTGCGCAGGCCGAGGGATCGAGCGTGCCATCGGGCAGCGCACAACCGGCCCCCACGTCGGCGGGTTGGGCGGCAAAGCAGGCCCGACCGAAGGTGTAGGCTCCGCCGGCTTTCTCGCCGCTCTTTAACGTGGGTAGTTCGCGGCACAGGAAGTCGGGGCGGCAGCCGCCATCGCCTCCACACGACGGCACACACTGCGGGAGCCGCCAGGTATCACTGGCCCCGCCCCCGGTCTTGCTGCGCGACAGATCCAGACACGTGGTGCCGCTCGGGCAGGGCGTGCCGTCGCAGCCCAGGCTGCACAGGCCGTGGCTCAGCGCTCCCGGGCAGCTGGTGCCGCGACCGCACTGGCAGGATCGGCCCTCGCACTGTTCGTTTTCGCTGCAGCCCGCGCCCAGCCCGGCCGGCAGCACATAGATCGTGCCGATCGCCGTCGCGGTTCCGCCAGGGCCGGCGACGCCCAGGGTGACTTGATAGGTGCCGGGGCGGCTCAAAAGGACGCTCGGCGAGTCGGCGCGGCTGCTTGCTTCGTCGAGTAGCGCCCCATCGCCGCCATCGGCCAGACCGCCGTCCGGAAGGCCGAGATCGCCCAGCCCGCCGTCCCCGAGCACGCTGTCGGACAGCCGCACGATCTGAAAGCGATGCAGGCTGGCGCCGACCGCCAGCAGGTGCAGGCGCAGGCTGGCGGGGGCGGTGCTGGTGCACACCAGGCCGCCTTGGGGAAAGCTCAGACTGCTGCAGCCACTGACGGTAAACAGGCCGGCGATCGCGGTGCTGCCGCCGTCGGCGGTCGGGGTCATCGAGGTGCCGCCGTCATCGCTCTGCGGCGGGGTCAGCGAGATCGGGGGCTGCAAGCAGGCCCAAAACAGCAGGCCCAACGCAGCGACCAAGAAGCCACCGCCGATCAGCGACCGGACCGACCGGATCGACCGAAGGGGGCGGGACCCATCGACATCAGCCCGGCGCGGGCTCTGCGGGAATCGGCGGCTCACGGCGCGAGTATAGCGTGAAGGCGCGACGCCAGTCGGGTGTAGCGCAAGAGGTCCCCGCCCTCGCTGACGGCGCGTCGCAGGGCCCGCGGATCGCCGACCAGGACGACCAGCTTTTTGCCGCGCGTCACCGCGGTGTAGAGCAGGTTCTTGCGCAGCAGCGGATAGTGCTGCATGACGAGCGGCACCACGACCGCCTTGTACTCGCTGCCCTGGCTCTTGTGCACCGACATGGCGTAGGCGTGCTCTAGCTGATCCAGCGCTTCTTCTTCGTAGACCACCTCGCGCTCGTCATCGAAGCGGACGCTGAGCTGACCCTCTTCGGGATCGAGGCTGCTGATGAAGCCGACATCGCCGTTCCAGACATCGCGCTCGCGATCGTTTTTGACCTGCATGACCTTGTCGCCCAGCAGGAAGTGACGACCGCCGCGCAGAAGCGTCTTTTTGGCGGCGATGGCCGATGCCAGCGTTGGCTGCAGGGCGCGCTGCAGGGCGCGGTTGAGTTCTTCGGTGCCGACCTCGCCGCGGTGCATGGGCGTCAGGACCTGGATCTCGGCGCGCGGATCGAAGCCGAAGCGATTGGGGATGCGCTCACAGACCAGGCGCAGCACGCGCTCTTGCGCTGCCGCGGGATCGGGCGCGGCGATGAAGTAAAAGTCGCTCAGCGATTCGTCACCAGGTGGCGAGCCAGAATTGGCGGCCGGCAGCGGCACCTGTCCGGCCAGGATGCGGTGAGCGTTTTCGACGATGCCCGAGCCCTCGGCCTGGCGAAAGATGTGCGACAGGCGGGTCACCGGCAGCATCCGACTGGCGATCAGGTCAGCCAGCACGCGACCCGGGCCCACCGACGGCAGCTGATCGGCATCTCCGACCAGCACAAACGTTGCGCCGTGTGGCAGGGCGCGAAACAGCGCCAGGGCCAGCGACAGATCCAGCATCGAGGCCTCGTCGCAGACGAAGAGATCGCCGGTCAGCTCGCGCGGTTTTTTGCCATCGAGGCTGGCCGGATCTTGTCCGGGACGTAGCTCCAGCAGGCGATGCACCGTCGAGGCGCTGTGGCCGGTGGCCTCGCTTAAGCGCTTGGCGGCCCGCCCGGTGGGTGCGACCAGCCGGACTTCCAGACCGACGCGGCGGAAGGTCTGCACCAGGGCGCGGATGATCGTCGTCTTGCCGGTGCCGGGGCCGCCGGTGATGACGCAGAAGGGATAGCGCCCGACCTGCTCCAAGGCCGAGCGCTGGGCCGGTGCCAGGGTGAACGGAAGCTCTTCCAGGTGCAGCGGTGGCACGCGACGGCGCTCGACGGTCAGGGCCGAAGCGATGGCGTTGGCGAGGGCGATCTCGCTGCGGTGCATGGCCGCGCTGTAGACCGCTGGATTGTCGGTGACTTCGTCGGGGGCACCCGCGGGATCGCGGCCGATGTCGACCTCGGCGCCGCCCAGCGGATCGCGATCGAGCACCACCTCGCCGCGGCTGATCAGGCTGTGCTCGGCCTCGGCCAGGGCCTCGCTGGGCCAGCCGTCGGGGGTCTGCGAATCGACGATCGGCTCGCTAGCGAGCAAGAGCAGCGTCTTTTTGTGCCACTCACCCCGCGGCAGGTAGCAGTGACCACCATCGGTGGCTTGTTCCAGCACATGGCGCAGTGCGGCCGCCACGCGCAGCGGCGAAGTCAGGGCCACGCCCAGCGCGCGGGCGATGCGATCGGCGATGGCAAAGCCGATGCCGCTGACGTCGCGGGCCAGGCCATAGGGGTCTTCTTTGACGCGCTGCACGGCCAGGGCGCCGTACACCTTGCGGATGCGCGCGGCGTACGCGGCCGAGATGCCCAGCCCCTGCAGGAAGATCATCACCTCGCGCTCTTGCCGACGGGCGCGGGCATCGGCAAAGGCCCGCTGGGCGCGCCGCTTGCCGACGCCTTTGAGGCCGGCGATGCGATAGGTCTCGTTTTCCAGCACGGTCAGCGAGTCGAGTCCGAACTGACGCACGATGCGGTTCGATAGCTCGGGACCCAGGCCGGACAGCGTCGTCAGGTAGCGCTCGATGCCGTGCAGGGTCTGCGGTCCAATCGGCAGGGTCAGCTCAGCGCGTAGCTGACGGCCGTGCTGGCTGTGATGTTCCCAGCGACCGACGACGCGCAGGGCCTCGCCGGGCTGCAGTCCGGCCAGTGCCCCGACGACGGTCAGCGGCGGGCCGAGGATGATGCGGGGGGCGCCCGGCCCCTCGTGGGGATGCGAGTCGACCTCGATGACCGAAAAATCCCCGTCGGGTGCGCTGTAGATCACGCGCCGCACCGTGCCCTCGATGCGGATCAGCGAGGGATCACTGCCGACCCAGGCGGGAAGCTCGGGCAGGCCCGCACCCCCGGCGAGCGACAGCGGCATCTGCTCGGCGCTACTGGCGGGGGTGGCTTCGTCGGGTTCGTCCGACACAGTGGACTTCTGAGGAGACAGGGACATCGGCTTCGGCGCTCAGGCAGAACGCCGCCGCCTTGGTATCACATTCGGGGCGGCAAACCCCCCCGCATTCAGCAAATCAGCCCGGCGGTGTCGGGAGCCGGCCCGGGATCGATGCTGCCTTC
>DAORCZ010000511.1:3877-6178 GCA_035345735.1 Pseudomonadota bacterium
CGATAGTCATCAAAGCTGCCGGTCCAGCGACGGAAATCGGTCAGTGTCGGGGCCCGGCCATGCGTGGCATAGAGCGCCTGATACAGCGCTGGCCACAGCGGCCCCCAGCGCTCTCCCCGTCGCCCGCCCAGCAGCGTGAAGTCGATGTCGAGGTAGTTGTACAGGAAGCGCTGGCCCATCATGTCGATGCCGAAGCGCTCCTCGTGAAACAGGATGCTCTGGTGCTTCTCGACCTCGTGGTGCTCTTGGTCGGGCGAGCGACCGCTGATCGCGCTGCGGGCCCGCGCCAGGTAGTTGACCAGCGGGTGCATCGAGCGATCGACGGCGGCGTGGGCGATGTAGCCGAGGGCAAAGGCGATGACCAGCTCGGCCCGCTCGCGCGCTGGCTCGGCGGTACCGGCCGCCCGCAGGTCGGCAAAGCCGGCCGCCATCAGGCGATACCCGACGGAGATCGGCTGCTGATGGTGCAGCGTATCGCCCCATGGCGAGCTGCGCTGCGGTCGCCCCAAAAGGTAGTTGGCGACGGCCATGGCGAAGCTCTCGAAGTACGGCAGATCGACCAGGACCGATCCCAGCCGAGCCGCCTCGCGCCGCGCCCCGGCCGCTAGCCGACTGACGCAGTGACGGGGCCCAACGGCGATCAGATCATCCAGAGCAGAGAGATGAATCCCTTCGGCGGGCACCCTGGAAGTGTACCGTGCTTACCTCTCGGAAAGCCGCAGGTTCTCGACCTGACAGCCCGCGGGCAAAAGCCGCACGCGCGCCGAGCCGACCAGGCCCTCGACGGGATAGCGAAACGCCAGCTCGGCCCCGTCGGCTTGCGCCGTCCACGTCGTCACTTCCAGCACCGGCAGCCCCCCCGCGGCGACTTCCGCCGCTGTGACATAGCGGGCCGGCATCCCAAACATCGTGATCGCCGGTTCCGCGGCAAAGAGGGGGGATTTTAATAGCGATAACGGCTTGCGATGGGGGAGGGAATCGATATGAAAATAAGGCAGGACTTTTTTGTCCATAATTAGGCACTCTAAGATCGCCTGCAGGCGCTCTGGCGCCGCGGCTGGAGCCGGCAAAGGTGGGCTCGCCTCGCCGGGCTTTGCCCCTGCGCTGGCTGGCGGTGGAGCCGGGCTGACGGTGGGAACCGACGGCGCCGGATTGGCTGACTGTGGTGATGGATTGGATTCGGTCTTAGAACAAGAAATCAACAAAAATGCGGCAACATAAAATCGAACCATAAGTCCTCTTTGTGCGCTAATTCGTTGAAGGAGTCCGATACCTACATAAGCCGGTCAGGTGCGGCACCGCAAGCCGAAGGTGATCACGCGGCGTCCCCCTGATCGGGCCGCAAGGGCGCGCGCTTGGCCGCGTCAAAGTGTAGCGCGGCCTCAGTCGCGGCGGCGCGGTAGCGGTCGAGGATCTCGGCCAGGGGGACGGCCTCGACCTCGGGGTAGGGGTGCACACCCGGCTCGCGGCGCAGCCAGGTGCGCTGCCTGCGGGCGTACTGTGCGGTCTGCTGACGAAGCTGCTCTTCGGCCGCTGTCTGAGCCAGCGTTCCGTCGAGAACTTGGCAGATCAGGTCGTAGCCCAGCGGCGGATCGGGCAGCGGTCCACTGGCCCGCTGGGCCGCGACTTCAGCGAGCAGGCCGGCGGCAAACATCTGCTGGCAGCGCGCCGCGATGCGCGTCCGTCCGACCTCAGCCCCCGGGTCCAGCCCGATGCGCAGGCTGAGGTAGCGCGGACCGGCCGCCCGCTCCTCGGCGTGCTCGGCGAACCACTGCGACTGCGTCTTGCCGCTCTGAGCGTAGATCTCAAGCGCCCGCTCGATGCGCACTGGATCGGTGGCGGCGATGCGCGCGGCAGCCCCGGGATCGATCGCCGCCAAGCGAGCGTGCAGGGCGGGCCAGCCGCGCTCTTGGGCCTCGGCGCGCAGGCTCTGGCGCAGGAGCGGGTCGGCGGCGGGACCGGGAAACAGGCCTTCACATAGGGCCCGCAGATACAGGCCCGTCCCGCCGCACAGCACCGGAACGCAGCGACGGGCCGCGAGATCGCGCAGCACCGCATCCGCGCGCTCGACATACTGCGCCGCGCTGGCGGCGGGCCCGGCGGGCAGGACGCCGATCAGGTGATGACGCACCCGCGCCTGCTCGTCGGCCGTCGGCTTGGCGGTCAAGAGCGGCAACCCTGCCCGGATCTGCAGCGCATCGCAGCCCACGATCTCGGCCGGCTGACCCGCCTGCTGCAGCGCTTCCGCTAGGCGCAGCGCTAGCTCGGTCTTGCCACTCGCCGTCGGACCCACGACGACCA
>DAORCZ010000512.1:0-1250 GCA_035345735.1 Pseudomonadota bacterium
ATGAATGTCGATGGCCAGGGCCGCAAGCTCTTTGCCTTTTCGCACTGGGGCAAGCTCAGTCGCAGCTCGGAAAATTCCGTGGCCCTGACCGGCGAGCAGCGCGCCTTCCAGAGCCTGGGGAATGGCTGGTATCGCGCCAGCTGCACCTTCGTTGTCCCCGCCGACGTCAACCTCCTGCGCTGCTTTGAGTTGTCGGCGATCGCCGGCAGCTGGCAGTCGCTGGAGGTGCGGCAGCATCGCCTTCGCCTGCTGTCCGACAGCCTGACCGAGGTGCGCTATCCCCACCGCGTCAAGCTGCCGGTCCTCGCCGATGCGCAGCGTGGGCTCGCGGACTTGATTCGCAAGGCCGAGCTCAAGGAGCGCCAGATCCCGGCCCTCCTGCGGGAGCGGCGCGAGCTAGATGGCAAGATCGCCGACTATGCCAAGCAGGACCCCCTGCGCGAGGAGCGCGACTCTCTGCCCGGCGTCATCGAGAGCCTAAACAGGGAGGTCGCCGCCAAGACCGCCACCCTCGCCGCCGAGCGGGCCAATCCCCTGAACTACTGGTGCTCGATCTCCGTCGCCTACAACGGGTGGGCCTGGACCTATGGCAGCAAGAGCGGGTTCTTTGAAGCCTACGCCGCCCCCAAGAATGACTCATTAGAGCAACAGTGGGCCTTTATCCCCATCGGCAATGGCAGTTACTTGATTCAGAATCGCGGTCATCAAGAGCGCTATTGCACCTATTTCTGGGGATATTCCTTCCCCTATCCCCTGGTGGTTGTCGAGCCCCGTGGCGGCACCGACCAGGGCTGGCTGATCCAGCCAACCGAAGGGGGGTATCTGCTTGCCCCGGCGGGCCATCTGGAGCGCCGCTGTAACTATGTATATCGCGGCTCCTATGCCCAAGTCGCCGTCGAGGAAGCGGGGGTCAGCATCAGCACGCGCTGGGGTCTGAACAAGACCTCAGACCCCAGCAACGGGGTCGTGGCCCAGGCCGAAGCCAGCCTGCGCACCGCGACCCGCGCGCTGGAAGGGGCGCAGAACAGGCAGGCCTATCTGAATGCGATCTTGGCCGCGACCCCCGGCGACAAAGCGGCGTGGGAGGCGCGCCTGCAAGAGATCAATCAGATCACAAGCGGGCTGGAGACCAACCTCAATGCCCTGAACGACGCCTATCTGCGCGCCGTGCGGGCGACGGGGGGGACGCCGCAGGCGATGCCGCAGCTGGCCAAGGATGCGAGCGGCTTGGTGACGCAGGGGGCGATCCT
>DAORCZ010000512.1:1350-2696 GCA_035345735.1 Pseudomonadota bacterium
GACGCCGTCCTCGACAAGAACTTCCACGACTGCGGCGCCGATCTGGAGGCGCTGTCGCCGGGCTGGCATCACCTGGCCGTCGTCAGCAAGGGCGACTCGGCACGCTTTTACCTCGACGGAGAAGACGTCGGCGATCTCAAGTCCAAGGCGGCGCGCGAGGCCAAGGCGGCGCTCGACAACAGCCCCAATGATGAGGCGGCGAAGGCCCGCGTCAAAGCCGTCGACAGCGCGACGCTGACGTCCTCGGGCGCGATTGCCTATATCGGCGGACATGCAGCGTCGGGCGATCGGCGCTTTGGCCGCTTGGCCGAGGTTCGCATTTGGGGAATCGCGCTCACTGCCGATGAAGTGGCGGTTAACAGCCGCACTCTGCTAAGTGGCAATGAACCGGGCCTGATTGCTTATTATCCGCTCAACGAAGCCAGCGGCACCGAGATCCGCGATGCCAGCGGGGGCGGGAATACCGCGACGGCGCAGAATACCGACTGGCGCCTTTGTTCCGCGCCCATCGGCCGCGGCAAGCACGAGCTGAGGCGATTTGTCGGCGGTGGCGATTACGTGCCGCTAAGCCCCAAGCTCTTGCCGCGCGGAAATGCCATCACCGTCAGCTTCTGGGCCCGGGGTGGCGCCGGGCTGCCGGCCCAGGGCTCGCTGCTATTCGCCACCAACGCCCGTGGGCAGCGGCTGTTCAACATCCACCTGCCGTGGACTGACTCGGGCATCTACTTCGACTGTGGCTGCGACGACAGCGGGGCGTACGACCGCCTCTGCCAGGCGGCAAGTCCCGCCGATTACCAGGGTGACTGGGTGCACTGGGCCTTCACCAAGGACGCCAGCAGCGGGACGATGAAGATCTTCAAGAACGGTCAGCCCTGGGCCATGGCCTCCGGCATGCGCCGACCGCTGGGCGTCGCCACCAGCTTGGTCCTGGGCTCGGGCTATCAGGGGGCGGTCTTCGACCTGCGCATCCTGCCGGTGGCCCAGAGTCAGAACCAGATCCGGGCCAGCATGGTGTCGCCGTGTCCCGATGTCTTGCTAAGCAACGAATACACCACCCTCATCCTCGATCCGGTGACGCAGGCCCGCTCGGTGCTGATGCGTCGCTTCATGGCCGGGCTTGAGGGCGGCGGCATCGGGCTCCTGCCGGATAAGCGGATCGAGACGCTGCTGATGAGGTGGGTGGGCAACGCCCAGTTCCAGCCGACGCTGCTTGGCTATGTCGAAGGGGCCCCGCCCATCCCCAGCGAGAACCTGACCGAGCAGGCCGATTACAACGGCGCCACCTCGGTCGAGCTGACCAAGTCGACCGACGTCGGCTATGACTGGAATCGGGCGCAGGAGATCGG
>DAORCZ010000512.1:2796-6170 GCA_035345735.1 Pseudomonadota bacterium
AGCTGACCAAGTCGACCGACGTCGGCTATGACTGGAATCGGGCGCAGGAGATCGGCGGCGGCGGCAGCGTCGGCGTGTGGGTGGGCACCGAGGGCGAGATCGAGGAGGGCGCCGAGTTCATCGGGGCCGTGCTGGCGCGGGCGGCGAAGTGGCGAATCGGCGGCGGCGCCAGCCTGTCCTTCAGTGGCGCTGGGCAGACCCAGACCCACATCTCGGCCACCGCCAACCTCAGCTTGACCGACAAGCTGGCACTGCGCGGGACCCCCGAGCGGACCGCCAAGTTTCCGCACTTAGGAACACGGTTCATCCCCAAGAATGTCGGTTACGCCTTGGTGGTTTCGGCGCTGGCCGATGTCTTTGTGACCTATTTGGGGCGAAGCGGCAAGATGGTGGGGTACGAGGTCAGACCGGCACAGGATATCCCGCCAGACGTCAACACCGTCACGTTTCTTATTAATCCGGCCTATACCATGAACGGCAGCCTCGATGGGATGACGGGGAGCCGCCCAACCAGCGATCGCTTCTTTAGAAACCTCCCAGACCTACGGCTGCAATACGGGTCGATGTATCCCGCTAGTTATTATCGCTTAAAAGAAGCCTACGATCTAAAAGAAAAGATCGAAAAGGCTGACAAACAGCGTGAGGCATATTTCGCTAACTTCGACGTAACTAGCAATATCCGGGAATACAATCTGCTCAATAATATGTCGTCCGTCGAGGCGGTAGGGGACCCCGACAAGGACCGCAAGCAGGTCCAGGCGCAGGGCCAGAGTGCCGCCGAGAAGCGACAGCAAGAGATCAATAACAGCATTGCCGATAGCGAAAAACGGGCCCACGCGACGGCCAGTTTTGCCGGCTGGCAGCGCAAGATGGAAAACATCCAGGTGATGGCTGGCAAACACAATATCGTGAATAACTACGTCTGGGACTCGGACGGGGGACTACACGCCGAGACGGAGAGCTTCGCCAATACCGTGCAGCATACGATCGGCGGTTCCTATTCGTTCGGCATAGATCTCGTGGGCGATTTGAATATGTATATTGGGTTTGGGGCCTTTGAACTGACAGGCACGGCCGGCTTCAAATTGACCCAGACGGTAAGCAAGACGCTGTCGAACAGTATCGGATTTTCGCTGAATGTCGGCTTAGACGGGGTCGAATACAAGGGAATCAAAAATTACGACGATCGACCCATCCTGCCCGGTCAAAAAGTCAGCCGCTATCGCTTTATGAGCTTTTATCTGGAGGGCGCCACCGAGCACTTCCACGACTTCTTCCGACAGGTCGTCGACCCCGAGTGGCTGGCCGGCAACAGCGAGGCGGCGCGGGCGCTGCGACAGGTCAAGGCCGGGGCCCCCAACAAGGCCTGGCGCGTCCTGCACCGCGTCACCTACGTCGAACGCCCGGCGCTGTCCGACTTTGGCCAGGACGTTCGCAACCTGCAGACCACAGCCGAAGCGACGGACACGCAGCGCCTGCTCAGCCGCATGTCGGCCCTAGAGTCCAAGAACAGCTCGCTAGAGGCCAAGATTGATCAAATCCTGAGCAAGCTAAACGGCAATAACTCCTAGGCATCTGTTTGCAAATTAGCTGCGAATGCTTCCTCTCCGGCCTGCCGGCCGGTGCATAGTGAGGAGGCATGACCCCTCCTTCCGACCTTCCCCCATACCGAGTACGCGCCGCGCTGCCGAGCGAGACGGGCGACCTGGTGAATATCGGCACCAGTACCGGGCTGTTCTCTAAAGAGGAGGCGGATCTTCTGCTGCGCCAGACTCTGGAGGATCTGCACGCGGGCCGCCTCGGGGATGGCCACGTCGTCCTGGTCATCGAGGACCCGCGCGTACCGGGCGGGCTCGGCTGGGCCTACGCATCGCTCGACCCCAAGTCCAACGGGGTTTGGGACCTGTGGTGGATCGGGGTCATGCCCTCGCGGCATGGCAGCGGTCTGGGGACGCTGCTCCTGGCTAGCGTCGAAGAGTACGTAAAGCGCGAGCACGGGCGTGTTCTGGTCATCGAGACCAGTGCGTTGCCCGCCCTGGCTGCAACGCGTCGCTTCTACGAGCGTCGCGGATACATGGCCAGTGGGACGGTGCCGGATTTCTACGGCGACGGCGATGCGAAGGTCACGTTCGCCAAGACCTTGCACGCATCTACCCGGCACACGGGGCCAAACAGCAACCCCACGAACGTTCGCGAAGCGACCGCCGCGGACCTCCCAGCGATCGTTGAGCTTGCGATGGCGCTTGGACGACAGCACCAAGGGTACGATCCGGAGCGCTTCACCATCGACGCATTCGGGGCGACGCCGGTCCTGATCGAGCGCACCTATCGTGACTTTTTCGAGGAGGCGCTCCGTGATGCGAACAGCATGCTGTATGTCGGCGACCGGAGTGGCGAGGTGGTCGGCTACATCTTCGGCCGCGTCGAAGAGGCAAGCTTCATCGACCTGAGCCCGCGCGCCGGGTGGATCCACGACGTCTATGTTCGCGGCTCGGCGCGTGGTGAGGGGCTGGGCGAGCGTCTGCTCGACCAGGCCATCTCTGCGCTGCGCGGTCACGGCGTGCGGGAGATCATGCTCTCGGTATCGCCGATGAACGGGCCGGCGCGCCGGCTGTTCGAGGGGCGAGGGTTCGGCGTCACGATGCTGGAGTGCCGCTTGCGGACCCGCTGAAACCCACAGGGCGTGGGCTACTTTTGAGTCCTCGCTTCCCGCCCCATGAACGACGTCCCGCGTGGGGCCGCAATGCCCTGATCCGGGTGATTCCTTTTTTGCGCAAGCGCGTCCGCCGCATTCCTATTTGGTCAGCAAATACGGATTCCTTGCACCCGCCCCATCACCGCGGTCGGCGTCAGGCGGCTTAGAGCGGAGCGCGTTCCCGGACCGTGTCATAGGCTAGGCTGATCGCCGCGGCTTCGGTGCGATTGCTGACGCCCAGCCGACAGAGCACGGCATGGATGTGCGTGCGGACGGTCTCGACCGAGATGCGCAAGGCCGAGCCGATCTCCTGATTGGTCAGGCCTCGGCTCGCAAGCTGCAGAACCTCGCGCTGGCGTGCGGACAGCTTCTCGATGAGAGTCGTGGCAACTTCAACGGCGACCCAACTCATGCCCTGGATCTCCTTTGGAAAAAGCCGAGCGCATTGATCGCCCATCGCGCTTCGCCTTACCCTGATTGAGCAATCGCAGTCGGTTTCTCAATCACCATTTCACTGTAAGGAACGCCGGGTTCGCCAATCAAGGGATGCGACTTTGGAAGTACGCACGCTGTCTCAGAGGATGCGCTGTTTGTCTCAGCACAGTCGGTGAACCGGCGGAGTCGGAGGTTGCGCGATGGCCCCGTCCACCCCCGAAGGCACGCTGCCCTATGAGCGCTT
>DAORCZ010000513.1:0-1122 GCA_035345735.1 Pseudomonadota bacterium
CCGCGGGGATCGTAGGTCTCGGCGAAGTGCCGCGTCTCGCGAATGAGCTCAAGCAGCGCGGCCTCCGGCAGGCGACCTTCGTGCAGCAGGCGATCTAGCGTCGGGCTGTAGCGCAGGGTGGCGGCCGTTGGCGCGGCGGACGAACTCGTTGCTTGGCTGATGTCCGACTCGGCCAGCCAGCCCCGTGCGATCGCCCCCTTGAGCACCTCGGCTTCCTGCCGAGACGACAGCATCCCAGGATTATACGGCCGCTGCCGCCTTGGAGTCGCCTCCTCTCCTCGGCAGGGTGGACGGCGGCTAAGACTCGCTCGGATGCGTCGCACCGGCCCGTCCGGTGAGCGCGCCGGCTACCGGCTGTGGTCGCTCCCTCCTGTCGCGGCTCTGACTCAGCCTAACAATGCGATACACTGAGGACATCGCTATGCCCGGAAACGCACGTCTACCCCCCGGAAGCACCCAACCCACCGTGGTTCAGCACTGGCGCTACTCAACCGAGCCACAGGTCTTTCTGCGCGAGCTGCACCAGAAGCTTGGCGATGTCTTCTGTGTCCGTGTGCTGAGCCATCCGCCGGTGGTGGTGATGGCCGATCCAGAGCACGTGCGAGAGGTCTTCAGCGGCAGCCCCGACGATCTACACGCTGGCGAGAGCAGTCGGCTCCTAGAGAGCGTGGTCGGCAAGAACTCCGTGCTGCTACTCGACGGGCCACGCCACCTGCGCGAGCGTCGCTTGCTCTTGCCGCCGTTTCATGGCGAGCGCATGTGGGCTTACGGCGACATCATGCGTGACATCAGCGAGCGCGCTGTCGCCAGCTGGCCGCTCGATACACCGTTTGCCATTCAGCCGCATATGGGGGGCATCACCCTCGACGTGATCCTGCGCACCGTGTTCGGGGTCGATGACGCGGCGCGCATGGATCGTCTGCGCCGGCTGATCGTCCAGCTCACCGGCAACGCGCAGAGTCCGATGCTGTTCGCAGCCATGCTGGCCCTGCCCGGCGACCGCCTGCGGCGCTTTTTGACCTTTGGTCTGGAAGAGGGAGCACCGCCCTGGAAGCGAGCCATCTCCAAGGTGCTGCCGATGCGCTTGGCGGCGCAGGCTCGGGTCGAGATCGACAACATCCT
>DAORCZ010000513.1:1222-6169 GCA_035345735.1 Pseudomonadota bacterium
AGGTGCTGCCGATGCGCTTGGCGGCGCAGGCTCGGGTCGAGATCGACAACATCCTGTTGTCCGAGATCCGCTATCGCCGCGAGCATGGTACCGCCGGGCGCAGCGACGTCCTGTCGATGCTCGTCGATGCCCGCCACGAAGACGGCTCGCCGATGGCGGATCAGGAACTTCTCGACGAGATGATCACCCTGCTCTTGGCGGGCCACGAAACGAGCGCAGTCACGCTGGCCTGGGTGGTGCAGCGCGTGCTGGAGCGGCCGGCTGTCGTCACCAAGCTGCGCGCCGAAGTGCAAGAGGTCACAGGCGGTGGACCGCTTCAACCCAAGGACATCAGCAAGCTGCGCTATACCGAGGCGGTCATCCGCGAGACGATGCGCATGGATACGCTGCTGCCGCTGGTGGTACGCGTGCTGCAGCGTGACATGACCTTCGCGGGCTATGACCTGCCAGCTGGCACCTTGGTAGGCCCCAGTCCGCTGCTCGTGCACGAGAATCCTCGCGTCTGGCCGGAGCCGCACGAGTTCCGTCCTGAGCGCTTCTTAGAACGCAAGATTCCCATCTCAGAGTGGCTGCCATTTGGCGGTGGACACCGGCGCTGTCTGGGGGCTTCGTTCGCGCTGTATGAGATGACGGTAGTGCTGGCGACGCTGGTGGCCGGGGTGGACCTCCGCTTGGCCTCGGCGATTCCGCCGCCGGCGCGGCGTCGCGGGGTGGTGCTGGCCCCCGAAGGTGGGGTCGAGGTGGTGGTCACGGCTCGGCCTCCGAGCCGGGCGGCTGGCAGCGCAGCCCCGAGAGCCTGAGCATGACCGAAGCGATCATCATCTTGGCGCTGATCGTCGCCAATGGCCTGTTCTCAGGCGCGGAGCTCGCAGTCATCTCGCTGCGCAAGACGCGGCTGCGAGAGCTGATCGATGAAGGGCACGCCCGTGCGCGGGCGGTGCAAGCGCTGCGCGACCAGCCCGAGCGATTCTTGGCCACCGTACAGAGCGCGATCACCGTCATCGGCGCCGCCGCGGCCGCCTTCGGTGGCGATGTCTTCGCAGAGCGCCTCGCTCGGCTGGTGGCCCATGCCGGGTTGCTGGCGCCGTATGCCAAGCAGATTGGTTTTGCCCTGGTCGTCGGCACCATCTCATTTCTCTCGCTCGTCCTCGGCGAGCTGGTACCGAAGTCACTGGCCCTGCGCTCAAACGAGGGCTACGCCATGTTCATGGGGCCGGTGCTGCTCGGCCTGTCGCATATCTCGCGGCCGTTCATCTGGATTCTGACCTCCGCCTCGAACTTGGTGCTGCGTCTGTTTGGCGACAAGACCAGCTTTACCGAGACCCGCCTCTCCCCTGACGAACTACGCGAGATGGTCGAGGAAGCGGCCAAGACCGGCGCGCTAGATCCGCGAGCCGGCGAACTGGCGGCGCGCGCCATCGACTTTCGCGAGCTATCCGTCGCCTCGGTGATGGTGCCACGCGTGCGCGTCGTTTCGATCTCGCGCGAGGCCAGCGCCGAGCAGCTACAGCGGGCTCTGTCGCAGCACGTCCACACCCGCATCCCGGTCTATGAGGGCACGGCCGACAACGTCGTCGGCTATGTCGCGACCAAGGATCTGATCGTGCCGACGCTTGGTGGCGAGCCGTTTACCGTCGACAAGTTCATGCGACCGATCCGCTTCGTACCCGGCAGTGTGCGCGCCCTCGATCTGATGCACGACATGCAGCAGCAGCGGGGCTCGATCGCTGTCGTTGTCGATGAACAGGGTGGCATGCTGGGCCTGATCACCATCGAGGATTTGATCGAAGAGCTGGTCGGCAAGATCTTCAGCGAGCACGACGCGGTCGCCAACACCATCCAGCGCGAGCCCAGCGGCACCGCCCTGGTCATGGGAACGACGCCCGTACGCGAGGTCAATCGCGCCCTCAAGACCGAGCTGCCCGAGAGCGAGCAGTGGCACACCATCGCCGGCTTGTGCATCTCGCTGGCGCACGAGATCCCCGCCCAAGGCACGCGCCTCACCGCCAGCGACGGCAGCGAGCTAGAGATCGCCGACGCCTCGCCCCGCCGAGTACGCGCCGTGCGCATCCACCCGCGTAAGTCTTAGCCAATCCGGCGCCGTCCTCGCCGACTCGCCAGACGCGATAAGCTCAGGGGATGCTCGATCGATCCATCCTGTCCCGCGCGACCTCACCTAGGCTGCCATCGCACGGCCTCGGTTCTCTGCTGGCTCTGCTCCTTGGCTGCGGTGGCCAAGACACTGGTAGCTCGATCCCTGTACCGATGGATCCCATCGAGCAGCAGATGACCCCGCCCGGTGCCTGCTTGCCGATTGTCACCTGTGCCGGCGAGCCGGCCGGACTCACCAAGCAGCCCTGGAAGCACAGCATCCAAAGTCCGCTGGTGACAGCGGCCGGTTCGCCGCGCCATCGCGGCATTGATCTCATCGCCACAGCCGATGCCAGCGAGCAGGTGCTGGCCGGTGAGATCAGCTATGGGCTGATCGACAAGGCCCTAGGAGATGAGGAAGTCGATCTATTTGTCTGTCGCACCGGCGCCTGGCAGCTCCTTGCCACCGTGGTCACCGGCAGTGCCGATCCGGCGGATGGTCGCTTCGAGCTTCACCTCACCGGAGATCAGCGCCTGCCCATCGGTCGTCGGCCGATCTTCGCCTCGGTGCGCGGCGACCGCAGCTCGGTGCAGCTTCTGGCCGTGGTGTTGCCGAGCGGCGGCAAGGTCGCGGTCAGTGATATCGACGGCACGCTGACCAGCTACGAAAATGAATATCCCGAGTCGCTGATCACCGGTGCTCAGGTCAAGGTGCAGGACGGCGCGCCCGAGGCCTTTTCCGCTCTGGCCAAAAGCTGCTACCAGCCGGTCTATCTCACCGCGCGCGGCAGCGTGTTCACTGAATCGACACGCAAGTGGCTTAACGACACCGGCTTCCCCGTCGGGCCGCTGCGCCTGGCCCCGAATCTCATCACCCTACCGGGCGAGACCACAGTCGATTACAAGGCCAACACGATGATCGCCCTACAGAGCTCGCGGCTCACCATCGCCGTCGGCAACGGCAACCGCGCCAGCGATGCCCAGGCCTACAAGCAAGTCGGCGTGGCCACCGATCACATCTTCCTCAAACGCCCGGAGTACAGCAGCGAGATCGACCCGGTGATTGCGCGCGGCGACGCCGTGGGCAACGACAGCTACCGCCTGCTGGTTCCGACATTTAGCGCCTATCCGCGGGCGCCGTAGACGGGGATTGGCTGAATCTAGCAAGTTAATGTCCTATTTCTGAAAGTCGGTCAGTCCCCGACGCTGCAGGATGTTCCTAACCCTCACAAGGAGTCCTGCATGTCGCGCCTCGTTCACATCGCTGCCCCGGTTTCCTCCTCCTCTTCTGCCGCTGTTATCTCCACCCGGCGGCGTCTCTTGTCCTGCCTATGGCTCGCCGTATTCGTCGCCTGGTTGCCGGCGGCCTGCGCTCCTGCCGAGGAGGGGGCTGGCGAGGAAAACCTCGCTCCACTTTCTGTTGCGACGTTTACGTCCGATAGCACCGGCTTCGATACGCATTCCTTTTTTGTCGATACCGGTCGCGAGGTCATCGTCTTTGATGCGCAGTTCACCCCCGCGCTCGCCCGCGCCGCCATCGCGCAGATCCAGGCGAGTACCCGTTCACCGATTACCCATGTCGTCGTCACCCATCCCAACCCCGATAAGTTCAACGGGGTGAGCGCCTTTCAGGCGATCGGTGCGCAAGCCATCGCCAGTCAAGCGACAGCGGCCGCTATCCCGACGGTGCACGCCTACAAGAAGAACTACTTCGTAAACGTCGCCAAGCTGTTTACTGACGCCAGTTATCCTGCCGAAGCCCGCATCGATCAGACGTTTGTGGGAGAGCTGGTCCTGCCCCTGCGCAGCGGTCACCGCCTGACGCTCCGCGAGCTCTTGCACAGCGGGGTCAGCAGCACGCAGACCGTCGCCTATCTGCCCGCCGCCCAGGCGCTGTTTGTCGGCGATTTGGTGCATCACCGCACCCACGCCTGGCTGGAAGGCGGCATCGTGAGTGGTCGAGCTGTCCCGACCTTGCCAGCCTGGCGAGCAGCGCTCGACGAGCTTTCGCAGTATCCGGCGACGACGGTATACGGCGGCCGCGGTGAGCCAGCGGATCTACAGAGCGCCGTTTCCGAGCAGATAAGCTATCTCCGTGAGATCGAAGATCTGGCCCGCGCCTATGTCGCAAGCTTGGGGGCTTCGGCCAAGGCCGAGCTCAGTGGGCCCGGGGCATCCACGCACTATCAAATCCTGTCGGAGCGCGCCGCGCAGAAGTACCCACAGTACGCCCTGCCGTACCTCATTCAGTACGGCGCCTATGGGTTGCTCAATCAAATCGCGGGCTTGTGATTCTCTTCGCGCCGCTCGACGGACAGACCGGCCTTTCGGCTGCAGCGGCCCGCGAGTTTTGCGTACGCCCCGGCGCCGCTTCGGTGTTACCGTATAGTAGATGCGCGGTCGCATGATCGGGGCTAGATACCGCCTAGAGACCCAGATTGGAAATGGGGGCATGGGCACGGTCTGGGTCGCCTTCGACACGCAGCTTCACCGCAACGTGGCTGTCAAGCTGATGCGGGCCGGGCAGCACGATGTCCCGATGCTGCGCAACCGTTTCGCGAACGAAGCGCGCGCCATCGCGCAGATCCAGCATCCCAACGTCGTCCAGATCTTCGACTACGGCGTGGACAGCAGTATCGGCCAGCGGGGCGAAGAAACGCCCTACATCGTGATGGAATTCCTGATCGGCGAAAACCTAGAGAGCCGCATCAGCCGCCTCGGTCGCCTGCCGCTGTCCGCAGTCGCCAATCTGGTCGCGCAGGCCGCCCGCGGACTGGGCACTGCACACGCCGCGGGAATCATCCATCGTGACCTCAAGCCCGGCAATCTGTTTCTGGCGCGGGCTGACGGTCAGGA
>DAORCZ010000514.1:0-6167 GCA_035345735.1 Pseudomonadota bacterium
TCCGCGCCCACTTCAAGCGCGAGTTTGAGCAGGCCAAGGGCGACGTCGCCAAGCTCAAGACCGAAGGCGCCAAGGCGTAGTCGCACGCTCGCTCAGCCGTGCAGCTTGCGGTCGCGGATCGCGGGCTGCTCCGCTGGGCGCGCATCGTCTCAGCGAGGCAGGGGGGCCTGACTGGGGAGTCCCTGCGTCACGACGTAGGCGTAGGCCAGCAGCAGGACGGCGACGACGAGAAGCACGAGGGCGAGGATCTTTGCCTTGGCATAGGGGGCTTCGCCTGCCAGCTCGCCGCTTTGGCCGTTCACCACGATGCGATAGCTGCGATCGCGGTAGCGATAAGACAGCACCCAGAACGGCAGCAGCACCTGTTTGTAGGTCAGCTGGGACAGCGTGCTGTCGACGGAGACATTCCGCTGTTCATCGCCGCCGACATCGCTCTTGCAGTGCTGTTCTTGAAAGAAGCGGATCGAGGATTCACCGCGCCGCCAGGCCGCTGCCAGGTCGATGCTGCTCTCTTCGGCGAGGAAGCCGACCAGGTACTCCGGCGCATAGGGCACCAGCGCCGCCGTCCGGAAGCTGTCGACCTGTGCGGCCAGATCGCGGGGCAGGCCGCGGCCCGCACCAATTAGGAGGTCGTCGTAGGTGTCGCGACGCGTGCCGCTGCGGCTCTCCCAGCGCATCTTTTTGATCTCGCGCGTCTTCTGCACCGTCTGACCGTCGACGCTCTCTTCGTAGGTCTCGGTCTCGGTGTAGGCGTAGCCGGCCTCCCCTGTCCACGATGACTCGACCTGGGCGTCGAAGGTGTAGTACGGGACGTAGATGCCAAAGAAGCGCTGCGTCTGACTGCTGGATACGAGGTCGCTGGGACGGAAGCGCAGGCCACGGACCCAGCGGTGGATGATCTGTTGCGCTCGCCCGCGGTCGATCTGAAACGGAATCAGCGAGTCGGGGCGCAGGCTGCTGTGCTGCGCGGACTGGGCCAGCACCGTTGGAGATCGGCAAAAGGCGCAGGCGCTGGCAAGCAAGCCATCGGCCAAGACCACCTGGGCCCCGCACTCGCGACAGCGGGCCACTCGGCTTCCCGGCAGATCGGCCAAAGACGGCCCGGCATCGCCCCCAGGGCGAGCCTTCAGCGCCGCCTGTAGATCGCGCTCCTCGACGCGGAGCACGCTCTTTTGCGGCTGCTGCAGGGCGCGGCAGTGCGTGCAGCGCAGCGCTCCTTGGCTGGGGCTGTAAAGAAGGACTCCCTGACACTGAGAGCAGCGAAAGCTAGGGGGGGCAATCATGGCAGCGACAGGGACTAGCCTATCGCAGCGGAGCTAGGCTTGGTGTGCCCGACGCTTGCGGGTGTACAGGAAGGCGGCGATAACGACGCTGCCGAATAGTCCCCAGGCCGCGGGGCCAGGCCGCGACTCTTCATCGGCGGATAGCCGGCAGCTGCAGCCGGTGGCGATGGCACCGCCACCCGAGTCGATCGGTAGTTCAGTGGGATCGACAGCCATCGGCAGATCGACGCACGCGCCCGACTTGCACTCCTGATCCCTGGGGCAGACCACGCCGGTGCAGCCGGCGACACACTCGCCGCCCTTGCAGACGTAGCCGGCCGCGCAGGTCAGGTTCTCGCAGCCTTTTTCGACGCAGATGTTGCTGCTCTTGGAGCAGGCCAGGGCGGGATCCTGGCAGGGATAGCAGTCGCAGCCGGTGACGCAGGCGCCGTTCACGCAGGCCTTGCCAGCACCGCAGCTAACCCCGCTGCAGGGATCGACGCAGCGGCCGACGCGACAGATCTGGCTGCCGGGGCAGACGATGCCCTCGCATTGGCTGACGCAGCGATCGCCACTGCAGACGGTGTCGCCCTGGCAGACGACCCCGGTGGCGCAGGGCACGGTGACGCAGCGGCCGCGATCGCAGCTTAGGCCGCTAGGGCAGGGGAATTCGGCGCTGCACGGCGTGCTGCAGCGCCCGCGATCGCACTCCTGACCAGCGGGGCAGGTCGCGCCGTCGTCAACCAAGCCGTTGCAGTCGTTGTCCAGGCCGTCGCAGGTGTCGGTGGGCTGGGGATTGATGACGCGCTTGCAGGTGAGGCCGCCGGCGTTGTTGCACTCGGCCACACCGGCTGAGCAGATGCCTTTTTCGCCGGGCACGGTGCAGGGCTTGCCGCCGCCGTTGCAGGTCAGGCCAGTAAACAGGAAGAAGTAGTCGTTGTAGTCGCCGTCGTTGCCGAAGCCGTTGGCGTCGGAGTTGCCGTCTTCAAAGCCGAGGTAGAAGGCGTTGGGGACGGTCGGGCTGACGTAGGTGATCGAGTGCACCCAGTTGCCCGGCGTCGGGCAGACGCCGGTGTTGGTGCAGCGGGCGTTCCACTTGCGCTCCGAGAACTTCGTGGTCAGGCCGCTGCCGGTGATGATGGCAAAGCCCACCAGGCCGCCCAGGTATTTGGGGTGGTCCTTGATGCTCTGGCCGGTGATCATCGCCGGGGGTTTGGCGCCGCGGGGAATCACCTCGACGATGTCGGTGTCGGCCGGCTTGGTCGTCGCCCCAGGGATGACGTTGTACCAGCCGACGGCCATGTCCGAAGCCGTCTCTTTCAGCAGAAGCTCGGCGGTGAAGCTGCACAGCGGCGAGAAGACCTCGGGTGCAGTGTTGGCATCTTCGCGGAAGCGCAGGCCGGCGGTCTTGTCGCTCTGCTTGAAGGCGTCGTAGACCTGCTTTTCTCCCGTCGCGGTGCGGGAATCGATGGGCACCACCGAGTTATTGGGCTGGGTCACCGTGGCTGTCGCCGTTCCCAGCCAGCTGGCCATTCCGACGAGTGTCAGGGCCACGATCCGCAGCCCCCGCTGCTCGCCGCGTGCATGACTCTTACTACTAATCGACATCGCGTCCCCCTTCGCGCGCCCGGGATTGAAGTGAGTGAACTAGGCCGAGCGCGGCTCTTCCATCATAGCCAGGGAGAAGTCCGCACCGGGGGCGGGCGCGACAGAAATCGTGGCTAGAAGCGACCGCGGACGCCGACCGACGGCAGGATCCAGTTAAAGCCGTTGAGCTCGGGCATGTCGAAGCGGGTGACGTTGCCCTGGCGTGGGTAGGCGATGCCGAACACTGCCTGGCTGTACGTGGCGTTGACCACTTCCAAAAAGACGTCGAGCGCGAAGCGGCGGAACAGCCACTCGCGATCGATGCGCACGTCAAACTGGAAGGTGTCGGGAATGCGGCGGTTGTTCCGCACCGTCCCCGCACCGTCGGGCGGGACCAGCTGGGTATAGGGTCGGCCGGTCGAATAAAAGAAGCGCCCGCCGAGCATCAGGTTCCACGGCAGTCGCACCTGCAGCACGGTGTTCAGCACGTGCGTCTGGTCGTAGTCGGCCGGTCGCAGGCCGCAGGTATAGGCGCGCTCGGCGCGGCCCAGGGTGTAGGCGATCCAGCCGGTGAAGCGACCGCGCTGCCGGCGCAGCATGAATTCCATGCCATACGACGATCCATCGACCTGCCGCATAACCTGCGCGACATAGCCGGTCAGCGACTCGGGCGGGGGCGATGTGCAGAGCTGCGGCGTGAAGTCGAGCACGATGTCGTTCGACTTTTCGTAGCGCTGATAGAAGCCGGTCAGCGACAAGAACAGGCCGGCGGGCAGCGTCGCCTCTTGGCCGAGTGCAAAGTGCGTCGCGCGCTGCAGGCCAAGCTGGAGCGCGAAGGTATCGATGCCGGGCAGCGGCACCGGAAAACTGGGCGGCTGCTGATAGATGCCGACCCCGCCGTGCACCGTCAGCCACGACGTCAAGAGCGATCGAAACTGCAGCCGCGGATCGAAGCCCAGCAGCGTCACCGTGCCGGCGCGATAGACATCCAGGCGCCCCGATAGCGTCAGCGTCAGCCGCCCCGGATGCAGCGGACCCAGGCTGGCCACGGCGTAGGCCGCGCCGACGATGCCATCGCGCGACGTGCCCAGCTCGCCCAGGTCATCGGGTCGCGCCCGCACCGGATCGCTGTCGAAGTTTTCCGCCGTAAAGCGCGAGACCTCGCCATCGATGCCCAGTCGCAGGCGCAGCCAAGCTCCGTCGGGCCCACGACCGATCTGCTGACGGTACGCGGCGTTGGCCCGCAGGTTCAGCGACAGCTTGCGCACGCCGTTGCCCTGAAAGATCGTCATCTCGTCGATACCGCCCACCGCCCCGGCTTCTAGCTGCCAGCCAGCGACGCGGCCGCGATAGACCGCCTGCAGCCGGTGGAACATGACGCGGAAGGTGTTCGACACCGGCATCATCGCGCTCGCCGTCAGGTTGGGGTCGACGATGGTCACCTCGTCGAACGAGCCCAGCGCCTGCACCGTCAGCCCGCGGTAGTCGAGACGTACCTGATAGTCCCAGTAGCCGACGTTCACCCGGCTATCGATGGCGTGCACGATCGGCCCGGGGTAGCCGTAGTGCCCCGATACCGCGATGCGCAGGTCGCCCGGCAGGCGAAGCTCGGCCAGGGCCGAGATGTCGTAGAGCTTGAGCTCTAGCTCGCCGTGATAGCCGTCGCTCCGCGCCCCGCGCGTCTTGCCATCGATGATGCCGCCGCCGTAGCGCCCCAGCGAGGCATCGTAGGCCCCGGGGTAGAAGTCGATCTGATCGACCAGGCGGGCGTGAACGATGCCGCCGCCGACCAGCAGGTGAAACAGCTGCGGGATGCGCATGCCGTCGAGAAAAAAGCCGTTCATCCCCGGACTGGCCCCGCGCACGACGAACACCGGCAGGAGCGGCAGCGGCGTCGCCACCCCCGGCAGCAGCCCCATGGCGCGGAAGGGATCGCCTAGGCTGCCCGGCAGCGTCGTCAGCTCTTCGCCGCGCAGCGAAACCTGCTGCCCCTGATGCGGCGGCTCGCCCCGCACCTGCGTCGAAAACGGCTGGCGCGAGGCCGGCACGCGGCGCAACAGAAACTCCGCCGTCTGCACCCCAGAGCCAAGGCTTAGGTCCTGGCGCAGCGAGTCGAAGCCTGCCGCAGAAATCCGTATCCGCGCCCGCCCGCCTGGGATATCTACCTGGAAGTGTCCCTGATCGTCGCTGGTCGCCCGCGCGAGCACCTCGGCTGGCTCGGCCGCGTTGGCTTTTTGACCCTCGGCTAGCCGGGTTTCCACGACGATGTCGGCCCCTGCGACGCGCAGGATCGAGCCCCGCGCATAGACCTGGCCGCGCAGCGTGGTCAGCGCCTGGCCGGGCGATGTCATCGGTGGGGCGGCAGCCGGGGCGACGACCTGGGCCCACGCCGCGCGCTGCGGGACAATGGAAAACGTCAGCAGGAGCCCCAGCACAGGCAGCCGCCACCCTAGCCGGGGAGGTCGAAGGCGCGACGGCAGCGATGATTGCGGCACGGTGCGCACGATAGCACGGCACGTGCCGCATGCGACGGGCTCGCCGGCCAGCAAGTGTGCTATGAGCGCTGCGTGAGCGCCTCCGTCGAATCTCAGATCGATCCCCAGGCCGCTGCCGCCGGGTCGTCTGTCGCCCAGGCCCACGCGTCGCCGGCTGGCCTGCCGACACGCCTGCCGTCTGATGCCGCCGCTGGGGGCCGTCCGGGCCGCTTTGCTCTGGCGCGCCATCGGGTGGTCAGCGCGGGGGCAGGCACGGGCAAGACGCACGCGCTCCTTACGCAGTATCTGCACCTCCTGGCCGGCTTCACCGCGCTGGGGCAGCCGCTCTTGCCGCGGAGCATCGCGGCCCTGACGTTCACTGAAAAAGCCGCCGCCGAGATGCGCGATCGACTGGGGCGACGACTGCTGCGGCTCCTGCGCGATCCCGAACAGCTGTCTCAGAATCGCGTCGCCTCCGAGCCTGAGCTTTGCCGCTCGGCAAGCGAGCTAGGCCAGAGCTGGCCGGCCCCGGCGCACTTCGAGTCCGCGCGGGCTCAGCTCTCGGCTGCGCCGATCGGTACGTTTCACTCCTTTGCTTCGTCGCTCCTGCGTCGCAACGCGCTCTTGGCGGGCATCGATCCCGACTTCGAGCTCCTCGACGAACAGACGGCGCGCGATCTGCTGGGCGAGGCCTGCGAGCGGGCCGTGCTGGCCGCGCTCGACGATGCCGACGATTCGGCGCTGGCCCAGAGCACGGCCGAGCTCGTCACCGACTTCGGCTTCGCCGGCGATCACGGCCTGGTGGCCGCCCTCTGCCGCTTGCTCGCCCAGCGCGGCGAAGAAG
>DAORCZ010000515.1:0-6163 GCA_035345735.1 Pseudomonadota bacterium
CCGCTTACGTGCTGCATCAGCCCGCGCTTGAGCGCCGGCACCAAGAAGTCTCCCACCGCCGGCGCCGCCGTCGCCGCGCCGATGAGGACGCTGCGCAGCAAGATAACGTTGCGATGGCTCTCGAGATGGCTCGTCGGGTTGGGGTCCGAGGCGGTCTCGCTCTGCCCCGGGCTGCCGCTTTGACTAGGACTGTCTGACACGATCCTGCCTCCCTGCCGCGCAGCGTGATAGTGCGCGGCTGGCTACGGCCTTCCGGCGCCATTGCCGCCGGTCAAGCCGCTGAGAAGTTCCTGTTTATCCAAGGCGGGCCGGGGCCGCATCGGCGGATCGATCCACTCGCTCGGCGGACTGATCGCCTCGGCTCGCTTGCCGATAGAGACGACATGAAGCTCGTGCTGCGCCTCGACCTGAACGCGCTCGCCTTCGACGCTGGGAGTGCCGGCCGGAACCGGTCCCCGCGGTGCCGAGAAGCGCACGCTGAGCCTTAGTTCCAGCAGCGTGCCGCGCTGTCGATCGACGACAGCTTGCCCCTCGATGGCTTCCACCAAGACCTGTTCGCGCCAGGCCTTGCCGGGAATCGCTGGGCTCGTCCCGCGACGCGAGCCTTCGCCCTCTTGTCGCGAGAGCGCCACCGCCCAGGCAGGGCGGCCCAAGCGACTGGTCTCGCTCGGCGGGCTTAGATACAGCGCGTGGGCTACGGTCTCAAGCAGCGACGACCCCGACTCGTAGCCGAGGGCGCGCAGGCGCTCGACCTCGTCTCCCTCAGGCACACGACGGACAAACGGGGCGTGCTGCATCCGCATGTACAGATAGTGTCCATCGACCACCGCCTCGATGCCATAGCCGTGGTCGTTCTGGTTGCTCAGTCGCAGCCGCCCGCCCTCGTCTAGCTCGATGACCCGCTTCTCCTCCAGCGACGAGGCGACGCTTTCCCAGGCGCCGGCGCCTTCATAGGGCTGAACCGGGGTATCGGCGCGGAAGCCCGCCACAACGTCGGGGCCGGCCTTCGGCGAGGACAGCGGCGTCACGGTGTAATGGGTCACCGACTCGATGCGATGCGGTCCCAGCCGAGTCGCCACTTCGCTATGCGAGCCCGACACCAGCTGTAGCATCACCTCGCTGCGCGTGAGCTGACGCCCATCCGACAGCAAGCCGCCCCGCGTCGCCGGTTCGCTGTGCCCCGCCCGCTGGCACGAGGCCAAAGACAGCATGGCCAAGAGCGGCAGCCGGCGAACAAGCCAACGACGTGCGGGGGAGGGCCAATACGGCATAGCGGCGCGAGTAACGTTGTTTGCGCGCGCTGTCAACAACATCAGGCCGAGCCTGCGCACTTTCAGCAGATTCCTGCTCAACGTGGACGCTTACCCGTGGGACCCGGCTTGCCCTTGCCCCCGGTCGCAGCCGGAGCCGCCGCGCTGCTGGTCACGGCACAGCCCGCGATCGAGAAGCTGGCCCGACTGACGACACAGCTCGCCTTCGCCGGTGAGCCGGCGCAGCCCTTATACGGCGACGTGAAGTTGTCGCAGACAAAGGTGCCGGTGATGGTGGCGCCACCGGTGCCGTACTGCAGGCCGCCATCCTGCCCAACTTCAATGGTGCAGCTGGCGTCGGGGTGCGGCCCCGAGGCGCCATTCCAGTCCATGCACAGGCTGCCTTCCCACTTACAGATCGGCTGACGCAGCTTCGCCGTGCCCAGGCTGATCTTGCCCAGGGCCGAGGTGTTGTAGGTCCCGGGCCCCTTGTAGTCGGTGATCGTAAGCAGGAAGGTCGGGCACTCCGTCGCCGAGCCGTTCGAGAGCACCAGTGTCTTTTCTTTGGGGTTGAACTCGCACTTCGAGGCCTCGACGTTCAGCACGTCCTTGCCATCGACCCCTTGGCTGTGCGGAGCGCCGCAGTTGTAGGTGATGCGAGCCTGGTTGCTACCGGCCTGCACCGCGTCGGCAATGACGTCCTGTCGCTCACCCGTCGTATCGATGAGCTGATTGACGCGCGGGACTTCCTTGGGGGGCAGCTTGGGCGGCGGCGGCTTGGGACAGCCAGCCCCTGCGAGCCAAAGGGAAGACACGGCCAGCACCTGGAGGGTCGAGCGCAGCAGAGTTCGCAGATCAGCCATGGGGACGATGGTAAAGCAATTTGCCCTCGCTAACTATGGCGATTCATCGCCCAAAGCGAAACGCCGAGCGCCGCTCTTTGCCCGAGCTCAATTCACGCGCGCGGGTAGCGTCCTGGCCGACGGAGATGGCCGCGGCACTGGAAGCAACCAGAGCGGGCTCGCGCGACCGCTCTGCAGACCCCCTAGCGCCCCAAGTCTACTCGTCCGTGTCCTCATCCGCTGCCGCACTGCTTTCGCTGCCCCAGCGGCTGTGGAAGGTGGCGCGGGCCGCGGCTTCGGTGTCGTCGACCGGGCCATCGCCGTCGGGGTTCGACTCGTCGCGGTCGTCCCAGACGGCGCCA
This sequence comes from Pseudomonadota bacterium, assembly GCA_035345735.1. Taxonomy (GTDB): domain Bacteria; phylum Myxococcota_A; class Polyangia; order Palsa-1104; family JAEUJZ01; genus JAEUJZ01. Next base: position 2,455 of record DAORCZ010000515.1, read on the forward strand.
AAGGGCATGAACTGCGGCGTATGAAAGCGCGGCGCGTCGTCGGGGCGATACGGCAGCCAGGGTCGTTTGAGGAAGCGACGACGCCGGCGCCCCTCGGTCATCATCAGCGCGACGCTCGACTCGATCTGCGGCAGAGGCTCGCGCTTGAGGCCCGCCTTGGCCTCGGAGTATGCCCGCTGCCCCGCCGGGTCCAGCTCGATCTCATGCACCGTGCGCTCGACAAATTTCTCGCGATGAACCGGCCGATAGATGTCGCGCAGGATGGCTTGCGGCGCACGCTCGGCCAGATCTTGCCGTAGCTCGTTCGGCACCTCTTCCAGTTCGCGCACGGCCAGATAGCCCACGTGCCAGTCTTTGAGCACGTTGTCGAAGTGGGTGCTCTGCGCTCGCAGCGCCTGGGGCAGCTCGCGCGAGGGCAGCATGCGTGCATGGAGCCAGCGATCGACCCGCGAAAGGACGCGCGGGTCAGCATCGCGACGGATCCGTGCGTTGAACTGCTCTTGGGCGGCTTCTTCTTCTCTGGTTAGCGCGCGGAGCTCGCCGAAAAACATCGCAGGGCCTCGACTGCTCTCGCCCAAATCAGCTGGGGCTTGGGGGTTAGGTGAAAAGGACGTGCAACAGCATGCCTAGCGATACGCCGATGAGCGCCCAGCCCACCCAGAACAGGGGCTTGGGTCCCGCGCTCCCGCTCCGCTTCCTTGGCGCGGTGGCCTGCTGGCGAGCGATGATCGCCTGCGGCGAGAGAGCTGTGCCGCCCGCTCCGCCGCCCGGCATAAAGACGGTGCTGCTGATCCCTCCGCCCGAGGCATCGATGGCCTGGGTTCGATTCGCAGCGCCTGCCGCAGGTGCGGAAGGCGGCAGGTTCGGGGCTGCTTGGCCGTACACCGTCTTCTGCTCGGGCGAGGCCTGCGGCGCCGCAGCCGGAGGTGGACCGGCAGCCGGGGGAGTGGCTCCGGTTGGCGGCGGTGCCGCTGGCGGTGGCAGCCCCATGGGCGGCGGACCCGCAGGCGGCGGACCCGCGGCCGGGGGAGGAGCCATCGGCGGCGCCCCAGACGACGACGGTACGCTCTGCACCGGTTGCGGACCCGACACCGGACCCATCCGCGTCGCCGGTTCGACAGCCGGCAAGCCCGCGCTCGGCGTCTGTCCCGGGAAAAGCTGATCCAGCACCTGCAGACACTCGCGATGCATCTCGTCGGCGCTCTGCTGGCGGCGATCGACGGTCTTCTCCAGCGCCTTCATGACCAAGCGCGCCACCGGCTCGGGAAAGCCGACGAGCGGCGCCGGTTTTTGGCGCAGGTGCATCATGACCACTTCCATCGGCAGCGCGGCCTCAAACGGCGGCTTGCCGGTCAGCATCTCGTAGGCGACGATGCCGCAGGCATAGATGTCTGAGTGCGGGGTGAGCTTTACGCCGCGCGCTTGCTCTGGGCTCATGTACGCCGGGGTGCCAAACACCGTGCCGGCTCGCGTCTGCTGCGCGTTGTCTTCCATCTTGGCGACGGAAAAGTCGAGCACCTTGACGAAATCGCCACCGCCTTTCATCTCCACCAGGAAGACGTTATCCGGCTTGATATCGCGGTGGATGATGCCCTGCCCGTGGGCTTCTTGCAGCGACTGACAGACCTGCGACAGGATGCGCAGCGCGCGCTGCACCGGCAGCTTGCCCAAGCGGACAATCTCGTCGGAGAGCGCCCGACCATGGAGGAATTCCATGGCAATGAACAGCAGGCCCTCTTTCGTCTCGCCGAAGTCGATCAGGCGGACCGTGTTCGGGTGGTCGAGACGAGCCGCTGCTCGTGCCTCATTGTGGAAGCGCTTGACCCACGTCGGGTCGGACGAGACATGGGCGCCCAAGACCTTGATCGCGACGGTGCGGTCGACCGTGATCTGCTTGGCCTTGTAGACAACGCCCGTGCCGCCCTCGCCGATGCGACTTAGGATCTCGAAGCGATCCGCGAGGACTTTCCCGACCAGGGGATCGTTCTGGCCCGGCGTGGACATTCAGCCTTCTCCTTCAAGCAAAAATAGCCAGCGCTAGGGTGTAGCGACTGGCTAAGCGCATCGTTCCGCGGCGGCCCCGGTCCCGAAAGCGGCCCGGCAGAGGCTGCCCGCTCCCCTACTTCAGGAACAGCACGGCGCGGTTGTTCTTGCCGATCGATTTGACATTCGACTCGGCCTGCGACTTCGAGTCATCGATCACCTTGGTGACACGGAAGGTACCGCCCGCCAGCGGCTCACGGCCGGACTTGCCAGCCAGCACGGTGCCTTCTGTGCCCGTACGCACCCCAGCATTGCTGCCTTTGTCGATGACCAGCACCGCCTTATCGCCTTCGCGCGAGAACTGGATGATGCGGCCTTCCGTGCCCTTCTCGGCCTTTTCCTCCAGCGTCTCTTCCTTCGGGGCGGGTGCATCCGGCTTGCCCGGACGCGGCGGACGCGGCGGACGCGGGCCCGGCGTTGGCGTCGGCGGCTCGACCTTTTCTTCCCAGGCGCACAGGGCCGAGAAGTCCGATTCATCCTTCGGCTGCGCCGCTTGGATGCGGACGAAGTAGGTGCCTAGCTCGTCGATCTGCACCGCCAGCTTCTTCAACTTGTTCGGCGCCGGACCCGGCGAGAAGCCGATCTGCGTGCCCAGGCTGTTGAACACGTCGATGTTCAGATCGGCGCCGGTGTTATCGATGCGCAGCTCGCAGTCGAGGATGTTCTGCGTGCCGGGCACCGTGATGTCGATGCGCTTCCACTTGGTGCGCAATAGCTTCGGCCAGCTCACCGAGTCGGTCTCTGGCTTGTTGATGTACATCAGCTTGGCACCGCCGCGCTTGGCGTCCGGGCCACTGTTGGTGTCTGGGTCTGGTCCCGGCTTCCCGCCCCCAGTGTTCTTGGGGCAGCCCGCGTTCGCGCCGATCAGGACCACGGCCGCAATCACCATCCGCAGAAGTTTCGCTCGCAGCGCCATCTCAGTTTTCGCCTCGGCTCAGAGTAGAAATTCGGTCATTTCGAGCAGGCAGATCGCCGCCCTACTTTTTGTCTTTCGCGATGTAGAAGCGGTTGTTCTTGCCGAGCGGCTTGCTCAGCTTGGTGGTGGCCACCGACTGCGCGTCACCGGTCACCTTGGTGATCGTGAACGTGCCGCCCTCTAGCTTCTCACCGCCCTCGCCGCCGACCAGGATGAAGCCGGTCATGCCGACCTTCACCTTGGCTTTGGTGCCCTGGTTTAGGTACAGCGTCAGCCCGGTGTCCTCGCGGATCGACTGGACGATCTTGCCCTGGATAGCGCCGGCCGGGATTCCACCCGCCCCGCCTTCATCCTTGGTCGCGGCCGGGGCCGCAGGAGCCGCAGGAGGTGCCGCAGGCGCTGCGCCCGGATAAGCACCCGGCGGTGGATAGCCACCCGGTGCCCCAGGGAACGCGCCCGGCGGCGGATAGCCACCCGGTGCCCCAGGGAACGCGCCCGGCGGCGGATAGCCACCTGGTGCCGCACCCGGAGGTGCCCCACCTGGCGCCCCACCTGGCGCCCCACCTGGCGCTCCGCCAGCTGCCGGCGCGCCGCCTGCAGCCGCGCCTCCGCCTTCGTCTTTCTTGCCCTTGGCGAGCACGGCGATCGGCGCCGCCAGAGGTCCGTCCTTGGTGCGCAGCGTCACGGTGTAGACCGTCTTGTCGGTCTTCCCGAGGGCGTAGATCTTGGCGTAATAGATGCCCGGGGTCT
>DAORCZ010000516.1:0-6153 GCA_035345735.1 Pseudomonadota bacterium
GCAGAACACGTTCACCGGGCGCTTGACGCCAGCCATGCTCGACGCCGTCCTTGCGCGTGCTGCGCGGCTTGCGGGGTTGTCGCGCGCGTCTGGTTAAGCCGCTTGCCGTCGGTCGGCCGCGATTCGGCCGTCGACAATTTCGATCTGGCGACCTGTGCGCTCGGCAAGTTTGTGATCGTGCGTGACCAGCACCACGGTGACGCCATCGTGGTGAAGCTCTTCGAACAGCGAGACGATCTCGGCACCGGTGCGTTGGTCGAGGTTGCCAGTAGGCTCGTCGGCCAGCAGCAGGACGGGGCGATTGACCAAGGCACGAGCAATGGCGACGCGTTGTCGCTGCCCCCCCGACAGTTGATCCGGGCGATGCCCGGTGCGTGCTGATAGACCCACGCGTCCCAGGGCGTGCAGCGCGGCCTCTCGGCGCTCCCCGCGGCTGCGTCCCGAGTACAGCAGCGGCAGCGCGACATTCTCTGCCGCGGTGGCGCGGGGCAGCAGGTTGAAGCTCTGAAACACAAAGCCGATCTTGCGGTTGCGGACCTCGGCTAGCTCGTCATCGGAGAGATCTTGGACCTCGTCACCGTCGAGCAAGTACTGACCGGCGGTGGGGGGATCCAAGCCACCCAGAATGTTCATCAGCGTCGACTTGCCCGAGCCCGAAGGACCGACGATGGCCAGATATTCGCCGCGTCCGATCTGCAGGTCGACGCCGCGCAGCGCCTCGACCAGCTCGTCGCCGAGCTGAAACGATCGTCGCAGGCCGCGCACCTCGATGACCGGGGGGGGGGCGGCCATCGGCTTACTTCGCTCCTTCGGCCTGCGCTCGCGTTGCAGCCGAGGTCGCGCTGTCTGCCGTCGCCGCGCCCGGGCCCAAGGCTGAATCGATTCGCACCGTTGCCCCGTCTTCCAGGCCCTTTTCGTTGAGCGAGGTGACAACCAGGGTGTCGGCCACGAGGCCCGAGGTGATCTCGGTGCGATCCCAGTTGGTCAGGCCAATCTCTACAGGCTGCCGGTGCACGCGATAGGCCGTTCCTTGTGGACTTAGCCGGTACACGAAGCGCGATACGCCGCGACCCACGATGACGTTGCTGGGGACGGCGAGGACCTGCTGCTTCTCAGCTACCAAGATCTCGACATTCGCGGACATACCGGGCCGCAGGCCGGCTGCCCGCGCGGCGCGCAGATCCTCAACTTCGACTTCGACGGTCAGCGAGCGAGATCCCTTGAGATCGCGCTTGATGATGGGATCGACACGCGCGACACGGCCGGCGATGGTGCGGCCGGGCAGGGCATCGAGGTGTAGCTCCGCGCTCTGCCCGACGAGTACTCGCACGGCATCGGCTTCGTCGACCACCGCATCGACATGCAGCCGAGTGTCATCGATGAGTTGGAAGACGGGCACGCCGGGAGACAAGCTGTCCCCTGGGTTGGCTGCCACCTCGGTGAGGACGCCATCGAACGGGGCTGCAAGCTCACATCGACTGCGCTGAACCCGCGCTAGCTGTAGCGCAGCCAGGGCTTGCGCCTTCTGACCTTCGGCTGCGCGCAGCGCACTCTCGCCTTCCTGCACTGCGGAGCGGGCATCCTCGCTGATTTGCAGTGGTCCCGCCCCCGCCTGCGCGAGGAGCTGGGCGCGCTCAGCCTGTCGGCGCAGCGTCGTGAAGCGGGCTTCCGCCTGCGCGCGCTGAGCGGCGGCGGCATCGACCGCTGCTTGCGCTTGCCGTAGGCGCGCATCAAGGTCCGCGGGATCGAGCTGGACAATGATCGCGTTGCGAGCCACGCGAGCACCACGCTGGTGGTTTACCGCCAGCACGCGGCCGGCTAGCTCGCTGCGGATGGTTGCGTGCATGATCGGCGTCACCTCACCTGCGCTCGCGGACGAGACGACGTCGCGCACTCCGCCAAGGACAGCGCGGGCCACTCGGACTGTCGGCATCCGGCGAGGCCACCACTTGACCGCCCCCGCTCCACCGCTGATGACCAGCACCGCGACGACCACCCGCAGCGCGCGTGTCGAGGCCCGGGGCGCCGATGACTTTGCGGTCATCTCAGCGCGCCTTTCCTTGCGTCGAGGACCCGCGTTCCGGCAGGATGTTGCGAGCAACTGTGAAGGAGGATGCCATGCGCGGCGATGCTATCACGAAGAGTGCGGCCGTGTGGGTGGGGGTGTTCGGGCTTTGGAGTGCCCTTTCGGGCTGCGAACCACCCGACTATGGGCAGAGTGGCTCGACGGCAGCGGGGGATGGTCGGCTGGCGCTCTCGTGGACGCTCAACGGCGTCACGCTGACCCCGGACAGCTGCCAGAAGGAACGCATCAGCTCGATCAATCTCCTCGTCCTGAGTGACTACGACCCGAACCAGAACATCGAGTTCGTCAACGTCACCTGCGGCCTAGATCGCTTCTCGATGACCATGGCGCCCAACGGCCCGGTTCGGATCTTTGTCGACGCCGTATCCGACCTGGGGAGTGGCAAGACCTGCCGACGCTACAGCGGCCAGGCCTCGACCTATGCCACGACACAGTTTCCCGCCATGCCGGTGCCGGTCCCGCTGCGCGCGGTGACTGGCTGTCCCTAACCCCACGTCGCAGAGAGGGAGGCATGGGTCGTATCGCACGTCTCGCGGCAGTCTTCGTCCTGGCCCTGCTCTCTCTGTCGGGAGCGCGCGTCGCGGCTGCACCGGCGGTTCCGGCTGGGAACACCGCAGTCGCAGCGGGGACGTCACAGGTCACGCTACCGCTTGCAGAGTTCGAGCGACTTAGCAGCGCCTCGTCCGTCACCGTGGTCGAGAGCCTGCGGGTAAGCGGAGCTTTCGCCGCGCGCGAGCTTCAGCTTCAGATCAGCGGTCGGGGCGCAGGACACTTTCCGCGCGTCGAGTTTCTGCGCGGGAGCTCAGGCCTTTCGATCTATGGCTGCGAAGGGGATGCCATCGTCAGCCGCAGCAGCCCCGCCGACGCGCACGCAGCGAGCGGGCCAAGCGAAGGCGGACCGACGGCGTTCGAGATCCTGCCGCTGTCCCCGCGGTTTTCTGTCCACTGCCGCCTGGCCCTTGCCAACAGCGACCGCTTGCAGATCGATACGACCCCGGCGGTGCTGTGGCTGGAATCCCAGGTCAGCGATGGTGAGCTTTCCAGCGTGGGTTCACTGGAGGGCCTGCGGGATGGCTCGCGCCGCTTCCAGATTGTGCGGGTTGGTGGCGGCACAAGCCCAGTGTTGCCGGTCACCGCGACGGCACGCTATCGCATCAGCCTGCTGCCGGAATCGACGCAGTTTGCCTACCAGATCACCGCCTGGAACCCCAATCGCCAGCACCAAGCACTGACCGTTTCGCTGCGCAATGGCGAGCACGTGCAGAAAGTCGAAGCCGGTGTGCGATCCGAGCCGCTCGGCAATGGCTACCGCTTTGAGATCCCGCCGGGCGAACAGACGCTGAGCATCGTCGGTACGCTGGCCACTGGCGACGCAACCCAGGGCAGCTTCCGGCCGCCCATCGCGGCGAGCGTGCACTACATCCTCTGCGAGAGTCACCCGCTGCTGCGGCCGGTGATTAGCCTGCAGGGCGGACAGCGCATCAGCGCCACCGAGACCGGCCTGCAGGCGCAGCATCGTGGAGCGCAGGGCTTTGCGCTGCGCGACAGCGATGTCCTGAGCTGGCGCTCGCAGCGCTTGGAATCGATCCAGGCGACGAGCTTCGCTCTCCCTTTGCTCCGTCACACGTTCTTCCTGTCGGGCGACGGTCAAGTGCTGGGCGAGACGCAGCTACGCATCGACAACGAAGGCGCTGCGGCCCTGACCATGCCGATGCACGCCGCCCCGAGCTACGCCGCGCTGCAGCAGGCGCCGATCCTGCTTACGCAAGATGACAGCGGCAGCCTGTGGATTCCGCTCGCCGCCGGGGCGCAGGAGGTGCTGGTGCAGCACCGGCAGCAGCTTCGTCGCGCGGCGGGTCTGGGCCTGGCGACGCTGTGGTTGCCCGAGCTGCCGATCGCCGCATCGCAGAATGCGGTGGAGCTGCGCTTCGGCCAGGAGTGGATTCCGCTCTACGTCGAGCTCGCGCCGGAGCTGCGCCTGCCCTTCCTGAGCTTCGGCTGGCTGTTCGGCTTCGCGTTGCTGTTTCTGTGGAATGAGCGCTTGCTGGCCCTGCTGTCGCTGCGCTTCCGACGACGCGTCGGGCTGGCCACGGCACTTAGTCTGGCCGCGCTGATCCTGCCCTGGGCGCTGGCGCTGGTTGTCATCGGCAACCTTGGCCTTACCGTCACGCTGGCCATCGCTTGGCTATCGCGACGGCGCTTCACGCTGTGGACCGCGGTCGGCGCCTTGTGTCTCGGCGGGCTGGTCTTTCTGGGCGGTGCGGTCTGGTTGGTTGGGGCCCGTCCGGCCTCGGCACCCGCCAGTCCTGATGTGGTGTCGGTGGCGGCTCCGCTCAGCGATGTCCGCCTGCGCGAGGACGGAAAGTCCGAGGCCGGCGAGGGCAAGTCACGCGGCAAGGAGTCGAGCTACGAGGGGCTGCCCGCCAAGTTCACCCTGCCGTACGGCCATGCCCACAGCACGTTTCATCGCGAGCTTCTTTCGACCTCGCCGGCGCGACCGGTGTACGTGCTGCTGATGTCACAGGTCGCCGCCGATCTGCTGGGCGCACTGCTGTTTGGCGTGGCGGCGCTCTTGCTATTGGCTCAGCGGCGCCTGCTGTACTTAGGCTTTGTCGATCTGTGGGAGCGGTTCCACAAGCGCCCGGAAGCGACCGCCGGCCGGCCTCCCGAGCGATAGGGCGCAGGCGGGGAGCCTAGAAGGCGAGGCGGGCTCCGAAGCGGGCTAGCAGGGGCGCTTGGAAGGCGGTCGGTTGGCCGAAGTTGCCGTTGACGATCGGCGTGCTGCCGTCGTCGGCCTTGAGGCGGCGTAGGTCACCTGGCTTGCCGTAAAGGATCGGGCTCACGATCGAGAACGTGTATTCCTCATCGACGTTGGTGACCGCCTGCTGGTTGAACAGGTTCACCAGGTCGCCGAACACCGACAGGCGCACTTGCTGGCCCAGCCGCTGCTCGTAGCCGATGTGCAGATCGAACTGCGTGATCGGCGGCGTGCGTCCACCCGATCCGGGCGGCAGGATCAGCGTCTGGCGACCGCCGTACGCGACGTGGGCGCCGAGCACCTGAATCGGCCGGCCCGAGACTGCTGTGAACGTCAGGCTGATGGTTAGCGCCCCGCCGATGCGCGGCAGCGGCTGGACGTAAAAGCCAGTCAGCTTGAAGTTGTGCGGCCGATCGTTGTTCAGCGCGCCATCGCGGTTCGCCGTCAGGTCGATGATGTCGTACTGCGACGAGATGTTGGGATCCAGCTGGTTGACGTAGGGCGAAAACGGGCCCGGGTAGTTGCCGGTCAGGCGCGAGTAGGTGTAGCTGGCCAGGATCGAAAAGCGATTCGACAGCCGCTTGTTGGCGGTCAGCGTGACGGCGTGATAGTCGCGCTTGGGCGTCGGGAACAGCACCATCGCCTTGTAGACGTTCAGCCGATCGCGGGCAAACGTCGCGGCTTGCGCCAGCGCTGGATCCGTGGGCTTGGCCATCGATGCCTGCGCAGCGCTCGCGGCTTCCTGTTCTAGCTGCTGCACGATGCCCGCGTCGGGGGCGACGCCGGGATTGCCGATGAAGTAGTTGTTGCCGCCATCGACCGAGAGGTCTTCGACCACCGTCCCCAGCCAGCGATAGGTGTAGAACGCACCGAGCACCAGATCCCAGCCGACGTCGTACTGCACACCGGCGACTAGCTCGTCGATGTACTGGCCTTTGAGCCCCGGGGCCACCGGGCCGTACTCGCCGCCGGACAGGCGAGGCTCGATGAGGCTACAGGGGGCGGCTCCCGTGCTCTCGGGCACGGGCACAGGGCGGCTGCCCGCAACGTCGGTGAGCGCACGGCGGGGACAGTTGCTCGCGAACCCACGGCCACGCAGGAAGCCTTCTTCGCTGAAGATGCGGTCGTTGAGGTCCATGGGCACCGACTGATAGAAGCGCCCATAGTTGACGTAGGCCTTGGACCGTCCGCGGCGAGAAAAGTCATAGGCTGCCGAGATCCGCGGCGCGACGTTGTCCCACAGGAACATGCGGCGGGTGCCGTCGGTGGCGAAGACGGCGTGATAGGCGTAGTCGGGGGCCATCCCGAC
>DAORCZ010000517.1:0-6142 GCA_035345735.1 Pseudomonadota bacterium
TACAGAATCTTTATCCAGGTGCCGGTGTTGATGTACGCAAGTCCGTCCGCGACTTGAAAGCGCGCGGCGTGCGTGTGGCCAAAGATGACGGCGTCCACGGTGTACTTCTTCGCCATGCGTTGCGCCTCCGACCACTCGTCGGCTTCCGGCTGCAGCGAATAGAAGCGCTCTCCCTGCTGGCCGACGGCTTGTCGGTGCGCTGCCGAGTACATGCGCAGGCCCGCCTTGACCAACTTCAACTGCGCCGACTGCAGGATCGAAAAGTCGAAGTCGAAAGAGTGCCCGCCCGCCTTGCCATCCGTGGGACGCAGCATGCCGGCCAGAAGCTCACGCTCATCGGCGTCCAGGCCCGCGCCGTCGACAGCCGCTTGCAGGCCGAGGTCGTCACCCCCCTCATCATCGACAAAGGTATTCGCGGCCCGGCTCTGCTTGTTGAGGTCGCGCAGGATCTGCACCGTCGAACCCTTGAACGCCTCGCGGACGGCCTGCGGATTGACGGCGAGTGCAGTCAGCACACCGCCCTGAAAATCCGGCTTGATGAGATCGATCAGGCGCAGTCCCCAGGCCCGCTTGAGTGGATTCATCAGCGTCTTCACCAAGCGCGAACCGGGAGCGTACTCAAAGTCGGCCGCTGCTTCGCTGGGAGCACCTCCCGGTCCTGGCAGGTGCAGGTAGTCGACCCGGTTCCAGGCATCGCAGTGCTCGCCGTGCGCAAGCAGGATGCGGGCCTTGCCGATCTGCAGGATCGCCGGACTGTCGCCGCGCTCGAAGCGCAGCCGGGCTGCGATCTCCGCCGGCTGTCCCAGTGCGCCGCGCAGGACGGCCTGCACCCCAAAAAGGGCCAGCTCGATATCGTGGTTTCCCAGGCGGATCAGCACGTCTCCCCCGGCAGCCAGCACCCGACCGAGCGCCTGCAGCACGGCTCGTGTGTCGCTGGATGCGACCGTGGTCTCGGCCTGCTTGGTGGCGCGTGCTTCATCTAGGCGCAGCGGATCTTCGTTCATCAAGAAATCGACACTGTCGCCGTTGATGAAGACGGAAGCCCCCGGCTGAGCGAAGCGATCAATCAGGGCCGGTAGCTCATGTCCACCCGCAAAGATGTCGTAGACCCCGCCGTTCCCAAGGTGCAGATCACTGAGCACGAGCGTCTTCCCGTGGCCTAGCATGCGCGTCCTCCCCGCAGAATTGGCGGGCTCTATTCTCCCGGATCCCTGCAACCTGCCGAATCTGAGAGGCTTTTCTGCGCCACCTTGCTGCTGCCAAAAATTGTAGCCCGGAACAGCCTTCATCCGTCGAGAAATTGCGCGTTCGCGGGGAACCTGCTGCGATACACTGGCCTCTGATGAAGAGTCCGTCGACGCATGTTGTCGCCGTATCGGATCTGGATGACGAGCTCTTGGTCGCGCTGCGCGGTGCGGAGGCTGAGCAGCTTGATGAAGAGGCCTCGCCCAACGATCCGCAGACGGCCGAGCGGGCCGTTCTTTATGTGCAGATCGTGGATGCCGATCACCTAGATCAGGGCCCGGCCGCTGGGATCGATGTCGAAGTGAGCGGGGCAGGGCTGTCGGAGACACGACATCTCGTCACGGATGCCCAGGGCGAGATCTTGATCGAAGACTGCGGCCCCGGGGTCTACACGCTGTCGCGAGGGTCCAGGCAGGCACAGGCTCACACGCTCAGCAGCGACGACCTCAGCGTCGATGGCAGCGCCTTTCGCGTCTTGCTGTGAGCCAGCTCAGGCCAGGGAGTCGTCATGACAAGTTCCACCCCACGATCGAGCTCTTATTCCGATCGCTACTGCACTCCCAGCCCCCTTTATCCGGTGCCATCCCCGGCCCGGCTTGAGCGCCTGCTCTGGTCTTGGGAACGACTGCGCCAGCTAAACACCGACGGCTATCGCACCAGTCGGGCCGATCCGGCGAGCACTTGGCTGGTGCGCGTGCAGTGGGCCGAGGGGCGGCGCTGCGGGCCGAGTGTCGGGCGCGGCACGACCTGCTCGCCGTTTACGACGCAAGCCACCGCCATGCTGTACAGCGACGGAGACGACGGACCGTTTGCGCCGCGACTGGCGGATGGTCAGCCACTGCCTATCGCGTTTTCGCACGCCGCAAACTCGGTGCTTAATCCCAAGCTGCGCAGCCATGCTGAGCTCATGGGCAAGCTGGGCATGACGCCCGCTGACAACGAGTGGCCGCGGCCGATCATCTTCTTTAACCTAGGCTACGCCGTCGAGCCGACGCAGTTACGGCGCGGCGATGCTGTCCACATCGACTGGATGAATGGCGGTGGACACGCGGTGTTTTGCTGGGATGTGCATCTCAACGATCGCGGCGAGGTCGATGCCTTCCAGTACGTGTCCTCGAACGGCAGCATTGCGGGCGGCGGCAGCGGCGGTGGAATTTCGGTGGGCGGGACTTCGCGTGGGGCCGGGGGATTCTTGACGCTGTCGTCGGCCGGCGTGCGCGTGAATCAGTCGCCCCTCTTCGTCGACGACGAGCGCTACGTTCGCGAAGGGGCGTGGGTCACCTGGGACAACACCGTCGCCGGGAAGGTGTTGCGTGATCTGCGGCAGCGCCCTGGTTCGCCGGTGAAGCTGGTGCGGCGCGTCCGGGCAGCGCGCTTCTTCGGAATCGATCCCGCGCAGATCCCGCTCTTTGCGATGGGCGAAGATCGGGCCGGGGGAGGGCTGCCCAAGTCCTCCCCCGAGCCGAGTCCAGAGTCCGGGCTGACAGGCGATGTGGCGGTCGGGCCCGACGTAAAGAGCGTGCAGCGCTGCTTGAAGCTCCTCTTTCTCGTTCGCTGGCTCAAGTCGGATGTCGGGGCTATCGATGGCAAGGCAGGGCGCAAGACAGCCGCGGCAATTATCGAATTTCAGGGCCAGCAGGGGCTGCGCAGAGACGGTAGGGTTGGGCCGCTGACCTGGGCTCGGCTGCAGGCGCTGTTTCGTTCGGCCTGCGATGCCCCTGAGGCCAAGCGTTACCTGGCCCCGAACCGACCCACTGGCCTGAGCTTCGCCTCGTCAAGCTGGTGGGAGGATTCCGCGCTGTACTTTCGCCATGGCTGGGCACAGGCCGGTGCTTCCGTGGAACTGATCCTCGCCGGCGATGAGCTGCCGCAGGAATCGCTCAGCGTCGATCTGTGCGATGCCGAGTCGGGCCAGCGACTGGATCTTCCGGGGCTAGAGCTGACGCCGGTGGGCGTTCGGGCCAGCGTGTCGATGTCGTTGCCTGATGCAGTTCCCGCGAAGCGCATAGTCGCCCGACTGCGCGACTGCGACTTGCAGACTGCCATCCCTCTCTGCATCGTTCCGCGGCGCTGAGCGCGATCCGGCGGGATCGGCAAGGTCGGCCGCGTCGGCGCCCGCGCGATTCCGCGGTGTACCTAGGCCTGGGCACCCACGCTACCGGTGACTGGGTTACGATGAAGATGGATGCGAGTCTCTGCTCTGCTACGCATCGCCGGCCGCAACCTAAGTCGCAATCGTCGGCGAAGCCTGCTCACCCTGGTCGCGCTGTTCGTGGCCTTGACGATGATGGTGACGGTGCGTGGGGCACTCAACGCGATGAACGTGGCGTCGCGGAATTCTCTGGTCAATAGCCAGATGGGGGCGCTGCAAGTGCACCGCGCTGGTTTCCTGCGGTCGATTGTTGCCATGCCGCTCGACCTTGATCTGCCGGCCGACCCTGCGTTCCTGGGGCGCATCCGTGCGCTGCCCCATGTCCGTGCCGTCAGCGCCCGCATCCCATATGGCGCGCAGGCCAGTGCCCACGACCGTTCGATCAACACGCTGCTTCTCGCCCTCGACCCCAGCGAGGAGCTGAAGGTCTGTCCGCAGCGATATGAAGACCTCTCGTCTGGGCGTCCCCTGCAGCCCAGCCATCCGCGGGACAGCGTGTTGACGCAACCGCTCTTGGCTCGCTTGGGCAGTCGGCAGGGCGAGACGGTAGCCCTGCTGGCCACAGATCGCGATGGGGTGATGAACGCAGTAGAGATCGAGATCAGCGGCACGCTCCCCGACCCGGGCATCCTGTCCGCAGAGAAGAAGATCACCCTGGTCTCGTTGGCCGCCGCCCAGGAGCTGCTGCGCATGCCGGGACGCGCGACTGAGCTGGCCATCTCCATCGACGATCTGGACTACGCCGAGAGCGTCGCTGCGAACCTGCGCCAGCTACTGGGTCCCGAGTTCGAGGTATCGACCTGGCACGATCTGCTGGCCTTCATCGATGAGACGATGGAGAAGCAGGACAAGGTGATGAGTTTCATCGCCAGTCTGTTTCTGTTCGTCGCGCTGCTCGGTATCGCCAACACCATGCTGATGAGCGTTCGTGAGCGCACGCGCGAGATCGGAACCATGATGGCCGTCGGAATGCGGCGGCGCTACATCCTGTCGCTCTTCGTGTCCGAGGCTGCGATCCTGGGTCTTTTCGGCAGTCTGCTAGGCATCTTGTTCGGCGGCTTGCTGGTGCATCACTTCGGCACGGTCGGCGTACCGCTGCGGGCGACAGGCGGCGACACGGTAATCATGCTGTATCCCTTCATCACCGCGTCGTGGGTCCTGCGCCTGCTGCTGATCGCCGTGAGCGGGGCGGTGTTGGCCGCGCTGTATCCGGCTCTGCGCGCCAGTCGGCTGCGTCCTATCGAGGCGCTGTCGCAGGTGGCGACATGAGCCGCCTCTTTGCCCTGGCGCTACGCAACGCCCGCCGCAACCACGGGCGCAGCGCCATCGCCATCTTGTCGATCCTGGTCGGCGTCTGCGGGGTCGTCTTCCTGCAGGCCTTCGTCGCGGGCTTCATCAAGAGCCTGATCGAAGATGCCGTGCTGGCCAAGATCGGCGCGATTCAGATCCACCGCACCGGGTATCTCGATGCCGAGCAGGACCCGCTGCGCTTCGATCTGCCCACCTCGCCGGAGTTTGTCGCGCGCTTGCGCGGCGTCCCCGGTGTGCGCGCCGTCAGCCCGCGAATTGAGTTCGAAGCCACGCTCGGCAACGGCAGCATCTCGGCGATGGTGGTGGTCACCGCCATCGACCCCACAAATGAGTACGAAGTTTGTCCGCGCCGCCGACAGCACGTTGAAAGACCGGGTGAGCCGCTCTCTCCTGCGGCGGGGAACCGCGTACTCATCGGGCAAGCCCTTGCCGATGGTCTGGGTGTGAATCTGGGCAAGACGCTGATCATTGCCAGCAGCACGCAGGCGGGCGCTCCTAACGCCCTGGATGTTGATGTCCAGGGTCTGCTGCCGATTCGCGATCTGATAGAGAGCAAGGCCGGCGTGATGATGACCGTGAGTCAGGCGCAGGCGCTCTTGCGCATGCCCGGACGAGCCACCGAGTACGTCGTTGATGTCGCCGACCTGCAGCAAGCCGACGCTGTCGCCGCGCGGCTGAAAGGGGTGCTAGGCCCCGACTATCAGGTGCATACCTGGCGCGACCGCCAACAGATTCGCGACGCCATCGATCGCATGGGCATCGTGATGTTCTTCATCGGCTTCATCTTGGCGATCCTCGCCGGCAGCGCCATCGTCAATACCGTGCTGATGAGTGTCTACGAGCGCGTGCGCGAGATTGGCACCATGCTGGCCCTCGGCGTCCGACGGTACGAGATCCTGGTGCTGTTCTTGATCGAATCAGCCCTCTTAGGAATCGTTGGCTCAGTCGTGGGAGCGGCGGCCGGCCTCGTCTTGATGCAGATGGGGGCGGGCGGGCTCCGCTTTCCGGCCAGCAGTGTGTCGGGCGTGCTGACTATTTATCCCCAAGCGAGCCCCAGCTTCCTTGCCTGGGCCGTCGGCGTTGCGACGCTGGGAACCATCCTTGCGGCGCTGTATCCAGCCCGCACCGCTGCACGCATGACGCCGGTGGATGCTCTCCGTTCCGGATAAATACAAATAGGAACGGATCTCGAATATGATAAATACTTAATTTTTGGGCACCGACGGGCCAACCGTGTGCCGGCGAGCCGCCCGTCGCGTCCTTGTTTCGGGTTCGTAGACGGAGTAACCTTATGGTGTTTCTGCGGAAGCGGAATCGCTGATCCGGGAACCATCGTCAGGCTTCGGAGGGGGGCTAATGTCGAAAAGTAGTCTGTTGTTGAGCGGCCTTTTGTTGGCCACTCTTTCTAGCATGTCAGGATGTGCTACAGGTTCG
>DAORCZ010000518.1:0-6133 GCA_035345735.1 Pseudomonadota bacterium
AGTAGTTCAGGTGATCGGCGAGGAAGTGGACGTGTAGCGTGCCGTCGCTGTGGCTGGCACCCAACACCTCGACCGCGGGCGGAGACGAGAACGATGAGTACCAGGGATCGCGCTCAAGCTGCTGGGTCACTGCAGCCACAAGAGCGCTTTCGATCCGCTGCCGCGTCGCGGCATCAAGCTGGGTCCAGCAGGTGTGCAGGGTCTGGGCGAGGGCGTGCGGATCGCTCATCGTTTCAGTGTACGCGGGCGACGCGATGGCCGGGCGGTGGACGCGCAGATGGCCGGGCAGACGACGCCGCGATGGAGCGGGGCCGCAGTCGGTTCTGGAGGGGAACGAACTAGGCCGCGGCTCGACGGCGCAGCAGCAGGACCAGGGCGAGAAGGAAGGCGCCTAGCCCGCAGCCGGTGCCGCTGCCCGACGAGCGGGCGAGCGCGCAGCCGATGCCGCCCCCGGCGAAACGAATATCGAGGGGATCGCGGTTATCGACGGTCAGGGTGGCAGTGTTGTCGGCGGGCTGCGGGTCAGAAGAGGGGGCGCTGACGCTGGCCGCAAAGCGCAGGCTGGCCTGGCCGAGAGCGGGGGTGACAGTGGCGGTAAAGCCGGCCTCGGCCCCCGACGCCAGGAGCGGCAGCGTACAGCGAAGCTGCTGCAACCCGGCGGTGCAGTCCCAGCCCGAGGCGGCGAAGCTGGTCAAGCGCACGCCGGTGGGCAGATCGAGCGGTACCACGATGTTGCCAGTGCGGCTGGGGCCGCGGTTCTGGACGTTGACGGCGATGGAAAACGGCGTCAGACGCTCGGCCTGCGCTGGGCTCGCTGACAGCGAGACCGAAAGGTCGGCGACGGCGCACAGCGGAGCCCCGGCGAACAGGCCGCTCACCGTGCGCTGGATGACGCCGGCCTGGCCATCGCTGGCGCCGTTGCGCGGGAACTTCATCAGGTCGGGCGACAGGCTGCGGCCGCCGCTGCCGCCATCGGCCTGGGCGCTGGCATTGGCGCTGCCGACGACGGCGATGAAGCCACCGCCCCCTCCCCCACCGGGACCAGCAGCTATCGTCGCCGCCGATCCTTGATCACCGCCGCCACCGCCGTTGGCCTGCAGGCTGACGCCGACTACCTGCGGGACCGAAAGGACAATGCTGCCCCCCGCGCCGCCGCCGCCACCGCCGCTGGCCCCACCGTCAGTGGTCGTCGCGCTGCCGCCGGTCTGGCCGTTCGCGAGGATCATGCCGGTGCCGCTGATCGCGGTGGCATCGATGAAGATCAGGCCGCCGCCGCGTCCGCCGACTCCGCTCTGGCTCTTGTAGTCATCGCCGCTGCCGCCGCCACCGCCCAGAAACAGACGCGCGGCCGGATCGTTGGGGACGGGACGTCCGCCCAGACCCCCGCGCTCGCGCCGCCCATCCTGGCCCCAGCCGGTGGCCCCCGGAGCGGTGGTCGTGGGGTCTAGCTTGCCGTCGGATACGGTGTAGCCGCCGCGCCCCCCGCCGGCCTGCCCAGCCCCGGCCTGGGCCGCGCCCGGATCGAGCGGCCAAGCCAGGCTGCCGCCGACAACGGTGCTGGTGAAGACGCCCTGGCCGCTCCAGTTGGCCAGCACGCCGCCGTTGCCGCCGCCGCCGCCGCCCGAACCGATGCGATTGCCGCCGCCCCCTCCATTGGCCGCCGCGCCGCGTCCGTACTGACCGAAGGGCGCGTAGTCGGCCTGGCTGCCGGCGATGCTCTCGCCGCGGTTGGCGCCGTCTTGGGCGTTCATCGACAGGTAGTAGCTGCCGACCTGCGCCAGCCGATCGGCAAGGTTCACGTTCTGACTGCCCCCGCGAAAGCCGGCCGACGAGGCATCGATGTTGCCGGTCAGCGTGAAGTTGCCGACCACCTGCAGCGCGATGATGCCGCCGCTCTGTCCATCCCAGGGCTTGGCCGCGACGCTGGCGTTGTTCTGCACGGTCAAGCTGCGCAAGAGCGGCACGCGCACCACCTGGGTCTTGCCGCGCGTCAGGTAGCCGTTTTTGAGGCCACCACAGCCGCTGTTGACGCTGATGCGGTTGTTGGCGCTGTCGACGCTGCTGACCTCGATGAACTCGAACAGGCCGGCGCCGCCCAGGTCCAGCACTTCGCCAAAACGGGGGCTGTTGTCATCGCGGATCTCGGCCCCCTGCATCTGCATCAGCAGAAGGAGGTCACCGGCGGAAAGCGGCAAGAGCGCATCCAGCCCCTGGCCGGGCGTACTCGATAAGGTCAGCGTCGTATTGCCGGGGTTGGCATCGGCCCCCAGCACGGCGTAGCGGTTTAAGACCTGCCCGGCGACCATCACCGTGACATCGCCGTCTCGCCCCAGCCCTTCGGCCTGCACGCGGTAGCCAGCCGGGTCGGGCGGGACCGACACACCGCCGCAAGCGACCGAAAGGACCGCCGAAAGCGACAGCCCCCCGACCGCCTGCCACCGTCCCCACCACGCCGATCGCCTATACCTATAGAGCCCATCATCGTTTGTGTGCATAGCTCTTTAGAATCGGCGCAAATAATGATCTAGGCAACGATGCCTGCGGGGAGGAGGGCCCATGCATGTCCGTCGCTTACTTTTCTTGTCGTCTGTACTGGGTGGACAGCGCGCGTCGCAAGAGCGACGGGCGAGAGGACGTTCGATGAGCGGGAACGCGGCACATGCCGCCCGATCCCATCGCTCCGTCTGGCCAGCGGCTGGGGTCCTGCTGGCGCTCGGCTTGTTCGCGGCCTGCGACAGCACTGCCCCAGCCTGCAATCCCGCCTTGGATGCCAACGCCTGCGTCGCGGCTCCGCAGTGCTCGGGCAGCCTGCGCGACTGCAAAAACGGCGGCCTGGATGGCTGCGAGACCGATGTCTCGGCCGACATCAACAACTGCGGCGGCTGCGGCAACAAGTGCCCCACCCCGTCGAGCGGCCAGGCGGTTTGCGAAGACGGCGTGTGCGGCGCCGCCACCTGCGGCACCCGCTACAAAGACTGCAACGGCGATCCCCGCGACGGCTGCGAGACCGACACCTATCGCAACACCGACAACTGCGGCACCTGCGGCAACAAGTGCCCCAGCGGCACCCACGCCGCGGCGGCCTGTGGTCTGGGTCAGTGCAAGTTGGCCTGCCAGGCCGGCTACCTTAACTGCGACGGACAGACGGACAACGGCTGCGAGGTCAACGGCTCGGCCGACATCAACAACTGCGGCACCTGCGGCAACAAGTGCCTGCCCAGCGGAGCCGCCAACGCCACCTGCGCCGCCGGAAGCTGCACGGTATCAAGCTGCGCCGCTCCCTACCTGACCTGCGGGGCTGGCCCCACGACGTCTTGCGAGACCAACATCAGCAATGACGCCAACAACTGCGGCGCCTGCGCCAAGGTCTGCGACCCGGTCGCCAACGGCACACGCGCCTGCCAGAGCAATAACTGCGCGATCGGCAGCTGCGACACCGGCTACGCCGACTGCGATGGCCTGCTCAGCACCGGCTGCGAAATCGGCACCACGTCAAACCCGGCGCACTGCGGCAGCTGCACGCCGTGTCCGGGCTACGGCCTCGTCAGTACGAATGTTGGCTGCAACATCAACAGCTGCAGCTTCAGCTGTAGCGGCGATAACTACGACGTCAACGGCGATCCCAGCGATGGCTGCGAAGTCACCGACAACTCCGCACTCCACATTCCCGGATCCGCCGCGGGCGATCGGGGCAGCAAGTCCTGTGTGGACGCGGACAGCATGGATACCTTCTCTGGCATTGTCGCCTCGGATCTCCGCACGCATGAAAACCCGCTCATTCCGGGCTTCGTTGCCGCGACCGGTACGGCCCCCGACTACTGGGAAGTCACCGGCACCGGCGGCGCCTTCTGCATCAACGACTTCACCTTCATCTTCACCACCTCGGGCGGTGGCACTACCCCGTGCTACCTGTTCACTGTCGAGAGCGATCGCTACAGCGACTTCTTGTTCCTCAGTGGTTCGCAGACCGGCTCGATCTCGGCGGGCGTCGGGGCCTACGGCAGCGATACGTCGATTCAGATCACCGTGCAGAAGACCTGCTCCGTCATGATGTCGGAAGCGGTCAGCTACACGGTCCTGTATCACCTGTAGGAATGCTGGCTCGGGACGAAGTCGCCGCGAAGGTGGCGCCGTCAGGGAGGGGCGAGGTGGGTCGGGCCGCGCTAGCGCAGGCTGCAGAACTGCTGGCGCAGGGTCTGCGGGGCGAGTTGGGGCTGGCAGGTCGAGCCGGCGACGACGCCACTGCAGCGACCGCTCTGGCAGTGGATGGCGCTGGTGCAGGGAGCCCCGTCGGGCTGCGGCAGGCCGCAGGTCGAGTTGCTGAGGCAGATCAGGTTCGCCGTGTCATCGCAGGGCTTGGCACCGCTGCAGGCCTGGCCGCTCTGGCCGTTGGCCGTGCACAGCCGCGTGACGCTGTCGCAGTAGAAGCCTTTGCTGCAGGCGAAGCCAGACATGGCACAGCTCTGGCCGTTGCCGGGCAGGGCGCGACAGGTGCTGGTGGCGACCTCGCAATAGCCCGTGCTGACACAGGGCTGCCCAGTGGTGGCGCAGGTCTGGCCGACGGCCGGCAGCGCAATGCAGGTGCCCGCCGTGCACACCGTTTCGGCGACGCAGTTGCCGATCGTGGTATCGCACTGCCCACCGGCCGGGGTGTTCGGCACGAGGATCTTGTTGCAGCTGGCCGGGATCTTCGGCAGCTGGATGACCGGCGTGTCGCAGGCGCTGTAGTACTTGGCCCGCGCCGCGAGACAGTCCGAGGCCGCCGCCGCGTCATAGCGCAGGAGGCCGAGGTTCACGAAGTCGAGCGTACGCGCCGCGGTCTTGTAGTACGTCGCGTCGGTGCCGGTGCTGCAGGTGGTGCCACAGCAGCGCTCGCGCGCTTCACAGGTCAGCTGGTTGTCGACCCGCAGGTAGGCCTCTAGCGTGTCGGGGTTGCTGGTCGTGGACGACGCCTGCACGCCACAGCCGGGGGACAGCGCAGCGGCGCACAGCGAGAAGCAGAGCAGAAAGACGTTCTTCATGACAAATCTCCTAGTCGGCAAGTCGAGTTGGATAGCGGACGCGAGCCGCGGCTAGAACACGCCCAAGAGGCCCAGCTTGCCGAACACGCTCACCGTCGCGAGATTGTCGGCGCGCAGGCCCGAGGGGGCATCCTGCGTGGCAAAGAAGTGATCGCCCTCGATGCCGCTTAGCAAGGTCAGCGCGAACTGCGGGATGAAGAAGAAGCGCAGGCCCGGACCGATCTGGTACTTGAGGTGGAAGTTGTCGGTCGGATACTGCGCCACGACCGGGGTCGGCAGCGTCGGATTGTCCGAGCGCGAGGTCACCGCTTTCCCGAAGCCGAACTGCACCGCGCCAATGAGCTCCAAGCGCCCCGAGGCGGCCCGCAGCGCCGCGACCTGCAGGCCCGGCGAGATCAGGAACGAGGTGGTCTGCGTGTTCGTCGTCGAGTTGCCCGAGGGTGAGGCCAGCGTCGTGGTGGTCGCGTCGTGATCGATCCCAAAGCCCAGGCCAAACAGGAAGCGATCGAGCTTGTAGCCAGCGAACATGTCGCCGCTGATGCTCGTCGTCAGGTTGGCGGCGGTGCCGCTGCTCTGTACGAACGGACTGCGCGTGACCAGGCTCAGCTGCACGGCGATGCCATTTTGCTTCTGCTTAAGTCCGGTGCCGGCCTCCCCAGCGCCGCTCCCGGCCGGGCTCATCTCGGAACCACTGCTGGGGCTACTGCTAGGGCTGGCGCTGGTATCGCTGGACGACGGCGACGGCGACGAGGCAGGCTCGGTTCCGCTCTGTGCGAAGGCTGGGCTCAGGCCACCAAGAAACAGAGCTGCGGCAAGGGTCAGGGGACGGTACGGATGCATAGACACTCCTATGAGG
This sequence comes from Pseudomonadota bacterium, assembly GCA_035345735.1. Classification (GTDB taxonomy): domain Bacteria; phylum Myxococcota_A; class Polyangia; order Palsa-1104; family JAEUJZ01; genus JAEUJZ01. The sequence continues at coordinate 5,878 of DAORCZ010000518.1, forward strand.
AATTTGAGCATATCAAGTTCCCATTGCCGGGTCTACGACCGACCTGAGGCTGACCTGCCCCCTGCGCCCCCTCTCGGTGCCCCGTACGTGGGGCGGACGACCTCCCGATGCCTAAGCACTCGGCGACGGACCACCAGGACCTTGGCGGACTCCCGCCCCACCGCGGGGCCGCCGCGTTCAGCCGTTGCCGGATGCCCCGATGCGCTGGCGGGAGCGCTGGCGGGAGCGCTGGCGGGAGCGCTGGCGGGAGCGCTGG
>DAORCZ010000519.1:0-6121 GCA_035345735.1 Pseudomonadota bacterium
ACGAGCGAACCTGGCGGCACCTGGACAGCTGCATGTTCCTGACCTACCTGCACGCTCGCATTCCCCGAGTGCACTGTCCTGAGCACGGCGTGCTGCAAGTCCGGGTGCCTTGGGCCGAGCCGCACAGTCGCTTTACGCTGCTATTTGAGCGCCTCGCCGTCGAGGTTCTGCGCCACAGTCACGTAAAGGGAGCCGCGGAGATCTTGCGGCTAAGCTGGGACGAGGTGATGCTCCTGATGGAGCGCGCGGTAGCTCGCGGTCAGCAACGCCAGCAGCCCAGGGCGCTGCCAACTCAGCTCGGCATCGATGAGAAATACACCTCTTGTGGCGTACTGACATTGGTCAATGACCTCACGCACGGCTGCGTCGCCAAGGTCCTGCCTGGGAAGAAAAAGGAGCCACTTAGAGACTACCTTTCAGGCTTCCCCCAGGAGCAGCGAGAGCAAGTCAGCGCGGTTGCCATAGACATGTGTGACACCTTCTATGCTGCCGTTGCAGCGACGATACCTGATGCAGTGGACAAGATCGTCTATGACCGCTTCCATGTCATGCAGCACGTGAGCAAGGCCGTCAATCAGGTCCGCAGCCAGGAGTCGGCCCAGCTTGCACGCAAGGGCGATGAGCGGCTAAAAGGGAGCCGGTTTGTCTGGCTCTACTCATCGGAGAACGTCCCGGCGGAGCAGCTGGAGTGGCTCGAACAGCTCAAGGCCGACAAGCTCCAGACTGGACGCGCCTGGGCTCTCAAGGAGCTGCTCCGGACTCTGTGGCAATGTACCGACCGTGCGCAGGCCAAGGCGGTCTTTTACAAGTGGTACGGCTGGTCGATACGCAGCCGGCTGGAGCCCATCAAGGCCGTCGCGCAGCGACTGCGCAGCCGCCTCTCCAACATCCTGACCTACCTCGAACATCGGATCACCAACGCCTGCAGCGAGGGGCTCAACGGTGCGATCTCGACGCTGATCCGCCGCGCTTATGGCTATCGCAACCTACGCAACCTAACCACCGTCATCTACTTCTACCTGGGCGGCCTCTCCATGGACCCGGCCCTATCTACCCACGCAGTTCCCGGATGAACCCTGCTGCCGCAAATACCGCAACTACTCAGATTCAACTCTACTCCGGACAGGAGCCTGATGATCCGGCACGTGTTCTTTCTCGGTGGAAGGGACCGCCGCCTTCAATATCTGTCGCAGTCGTTGGAGGAGCCAGTGGAAGGCAGGTACGGCTTGTTGCGTTGCAATCCCCCTGGCACAGTTCAGTGATCTCGTTGCATGACCAATGGCAGAGCCCGTCACCGACGTAATGGGTAGCTGCAGGGCCACCCGGCTGCGAGGTAGAGTCGGTCCGTGAGCCCCCCCAGCAACCCTCACCGGCCCAAAGAGCGAAGCCCACGGTTGGTGCCGTGGGCTTCGCGGTACTGCATGTGCCGAGCGCTTGGTTTGCCTATCGAACGCCCGGCACTGCCCGAGGACGGGCCCCTGCGATGCAACGATGCAAACCTGCCATGGCCTCAACCAAAATGCACGCGCCTTTGTAACTGCTCCCTATTGGCTTGGAGATGGGGAGCATCCCAGCCCGCCTGCGCTGCCTTCGACGTGCCTGTATACCGACGGGGAGTCCGGAGGCTGCACGATCAAGGTCCATCACCTGCGGGAGCGCAAGACGGGTCCCGGCTTTCCCGTGGTAGTGCTCCGGTGCCTGGTGCATCGGCACGCATTCACGCTCTATCCGCTGGGGCACATGCCCTACGGGCGCCTGGCCTTTGCGCCGGTGAGCTGCGACGGCGAGCTGCTACACAGCGCAGAGGAGGCCCGCGCCCCCGACGGAAGTCCTTGCTGGCAGACGACGATCTTCTTGGCCGCGCTAAAAGCCGCTAGCGGCCAGCCGTGGCCGCGCCAGTCCGACGGAATCGCCCGGGTCTGGGAGACGCAGCTTGTGGACCTGGCGAAGAGCGCCAAGGCGCTGGGGCTGACCAAGGAGACTCCGCCGCGCATCGGAGAGCAGATCGCGCAGCGGCTTGGTGTGCCGCGGCTGGAGCTGTTAGACGCCGCCAGCGCGTATCAGGAGGCCAGAGGCTATAAGGAGCGCGGACGTGCCATCCTCGCGGTGCTCGCTCGGCTCGTGCCTGGGCGATGCTTGCTGGAGCAGCTGCTGGCCGCCGGGGTGCTCTCGGGGCTGTGGGGGAAGGTGGAGCGCTGGAGTCCAGCCAGAGGCGGAGCGAACCGCGCGGTGTTCTTGGGACCTGGAACGCCGCCAGCCTAAGGAGGTGTCGCGCCGTCAAAAGCCTTCCGTCGATACGAATTTCCCGTCGGGACTTTGGGGGAGGAATGTGGGCAGAACCGGGCCTACAAGGCGAGGCTCTGCATGCCCAACGAAACCAAAAAGAACGTATTGTCGACGACGCTCGCACTCTCGGCGGAAGCTCTGTATAGATTCCAAGTCGTCTCTGCGGTGCTCACGCGGGTCCTTGGTGGCGAGAAGCGGGCCGGTGCGGTGCACGCGATTGCCAAGCACCCTCCGTGTCCCCTTTCCGGCTGCGGCTCGCGCCGCCTTAGCGTGCGCTCGGTGTATCGGTGGCTCCAGGCGTATGAGGAAAAAGGGGTCGGGGGTCTACAGCCTGCCGTGCGAGGCCCGCGCGGAGTCTCCCACGCGCTGCCGCAATCCCTGCTCGACTTCTTCCGAGCCGAGAAAGGTCTGGACCGCTACGCCTCGGTGCCCGAGCTATTGCGGCGAGCCCGCGAGCTGGGGGTCCTCGGGGCCCAGGAGCGCATCGATCGAGTCTCGGCCTGGCGTGCGTGCCGGCGCCTGGAGCTGCCGCTGCGGCGGATCCCCAAGAAGCAGGAATCCGATATGCGGCGCTTCGCCTATCCGCATCGGATGATGATGGTGCTCGCCGACGGCAAGCACTTCCGCGCTGGCATCGGCAAGACCCGGCGGGTCGCGCTGTTTTTCATCGATGACGCCACGCGCCTGGGGCTGCATGTGGTGGTCGGGACCGCGGAGGGGGCGCCGCTTTTTCTGCGGGGCCTGTACCAGGTCCTGTGCCGCTACGGCTTCTTCGAGGTCCTCTATCTGGACAACGGACCCGGCTTCATCGCCGACGACACCGCGGCGGCCTGCGCCCGGCTGGGAATCCATCTGGTCCTGGGCACCAAGGGCTATCCCGAAGGCCACGGCAAGGTCGAGCGCTTCAACCAAACGGCGATCGCGCAGGTACTCCGAGGCCTGAGCGGCGTCGCCGAGATCTCGGACGACTGCGGCGCGCTGGAACTTCGGCTTGGGCACTATCTGCACCAAAGGTACAACCGCCAGCCTCACGAAGCGCTCGACGGGATGACCCCGCTTGCGCGCTTCGAAGCAGACACCCGCGCCCTGCGCTTTGCACCCAGCGATGCCGAGCTGCGCGACCGCTTTGTCGTTACCCAGACGCGCAAGGTCAGCGGCGACAATATCGTGTCGTACCAAGGCCAAGCCTATGAGGTCCCGCGCGGTCACGCAGGCACCCAGATCCAGGTCTATCGGCGCTTGCTGTCCGACGAGCTTTTGATTCTCCATCAGGGCCGGCGGGTCCTTCTGGCACCGGTCGATCTGGAGCAAAACGCCATCACCCGCCGCGCCCGACCCGCCGCGCCGTCTCTGTCCGACGATGAGGGCGCCCCGTGTACCGCCGCCCGACTCGCCTTTGAGCGGGACTTCGGTCCCGTGCTCGCTCCCGATGGGGGCTTCCCCGCTCCCTCTGCCAAGAAAGGAGTCCGTCCATGAGCGACCTACGTAGCACCTTCGGTTTTCACTCCATCCCCTTCACTCGCGAGCTCCGCGACCAAGACCAGCTCTGCTTCCCTTTTCTCGATGAGGCGCTGGCAGGCCTTTTGCGCGCCGTCGAGAATCGGATGTGCGCGGTGCTGCTGGGTCCCGCGGGCACCGGCAAGACCGCCCTGCTGCGTCGAGCTCGCAGCGCTCTGCCCGAAGCCCGCTATCGCATCCACTACGTCAAGGTCACCGACCTATCCAAGCGTGATATGTGCCGCGAGATCGCCGCGGCCGTCGGCATTCCCGCCGCCGGCAGCTATCCCCTGCTGGTCCGCAAGCTGCAAGAGCGCTTTGATGCCACCGCCACCGCCGAGGGCGTGCGCCCCGTCCTGCTGCTCGATGAGAGCCACGAGCTTCGTCCCGACGTCCTGGGCATGCTGCGCATCCTGACCAACTTCGAGATGGACAGCCGTCTGGTCGTGTCCATCGTGCTCGCCGGCCAGCCGCCGCTGCGCAAGCTTCTGGACCGCGAGGATCAGGAGGCCGTCGCCAAACGCATCTCCCATTATGGGCAGCTGCGCCTTTTGTCTCGGGACGAAACGCAGACCTACCTCACTCATCGCTGCACCGTCGCCGGCGCTAAGGAGCCGCCCTTTGACCAGCGCTCCCAAGACGCCCTCTACGAGACCGGTCGCGGCAATCTCCGCGCCACCGATACCCTGGCTCTGAAGTCTCTGGAATACGCCGCCCTGGCCGGCAAGTCGACCGTCTCGTCGCAGCACGTCCTGGCCGCGCGCAAGGATCTGCTGTGAGCGCCCAGCCACTGCCCGTGCTCCAAGCCGCTGCGCTGGAGCCAAAGAGCGCCACCCAGTCTTGGCTGGTGCAACAGCTGTGGTCGCAGTGCGCCGTGGGCTTTGTCGCCGGCCATCCCAAGGCGGGCAAGAGCTTCATGGCCCTGGACCTGGCGGTCTCCGTCGCCTCCGGTACGCCTTGCCTGGGTCATTTCCCCGTCGAGGAAAAAGGGCCGGCGCTGGTCTATCTGGCCGAAGACACGCTGCCCTGCGTCCGCGAGCGCATCGCGGCCCTGTGCCTCCATCGCCGTCTTCCCATCGAATCGCTGCCGCTTTATGTCATCACGGCTCCCTCGCTGCGCCTGGACGACGCCACCGACCAAGCACGCCTTTGCGCCACCCTGGCGGCGCTGCGACCCCGCCTGCTGGTGCTCGATCCGCTGGTGCGCCTGCATCGCTGCGATGAGAATCGCGCCGACGAAGTCTCCGCTCTGCTGGGTTTTCTGCGCACCCTTCAGCGTCACTATCAGGTCGCCATCGTCGTGGTCCATCACCTGGGCAAGAAGCACCGGCGGGATCTTGGTCAGTCCCTGCGCGGCTCCGGGGACCTGCACGCCTGGTCGGATTCTTCCGCGTATCTGGTGCGTCGCAATGACCAGATCGTAGTGACGCTGGAGCATCGCTCCGAAAAGGCCCCCGCGCCGCTGACCTTGACCCTGGCGCTGGGGGCCGACGGCAAATCGCCGCATCTGGAGCGCGTGACCTCCACCGGCGCCCCGGTCCCTCCTGCTGTGCCCGAGCGGATCCGGGAGATTCTCGCCCGCTCCACGACCCCAGTCTCGCGCGTCGCCCTGCGCGACCAACTCCGCATCAACAACCTGCGTCTGGGCCACGAGCTCACCTCTCTGGAGTCGCAGGGCGTCATCGTGCGCACTCCCTCGGGCTGGGCCTTGGCCACTACCCAGCTCGGACTGCCCATCTCGCCGCGATAACCCGCGCATACACTGGCACGACACCGACGCTGTGCATCTTTGCCGCTAGACCTTGAACCGTTCCATATCCGCTGTATAAGGGTCGCCACCGGAACGGCTTTCTGGAACGCCTCCTGTGCCACGCTTCATGCAACGAGCTCGGGCTGGGGGACTGCAACGCAACACCCGGCGGGAGAACAAGATGCGGGGGCCCCCGCCCAAACGCGACCACAGCGATGACGCGACGCCAGCCTGAGCCCGCGTGTTGTCGAAACCCTGCCCCCGATCATCGAAGACACGATCGATGACTGCTATGCTGTTTTCGTACTCTCGAACATTGTCAAAGAAAAGCTTCCGCGCCGCTACCTCGACGTGTCGCTTGCACAGCTCGCGGCGAAATGCTTCGCCCTTGCTCTCAAGTGACTTCTCCTCGGGTGAATTCCGCGCTGTCACCTTCGCAATGGCGCGCTGCATCTGGGTGGGAACGTCCGACGTCGTATCATGGGCCGCACGGACCTCCCGGATCAGCGCAGTCGACATCGCGGGATGTCCGTTTGTCCAGCCATAGATCTCATCAAGCAGCAGGCTCGCGTCAGGCATCGTGCGGCG
>DAORCZ010000520.1:0-6120 GCA_035345735.1 Pseudomonadota bacterium
ACCGACACGGCTAGCAACGTCGCGCACAACGTCTCGAACACCGCCAGCAACGTCGCGCACAGCGTCAGCAACACGGTAAGCAGCGGCGTGCAGAGCGCACAGCACGCCGCGCAGGGCGTCTTCAACTGGCTGACAGGCAAGAAGAAGTAGCGCCGACGGCGCGGGGTCCGGAGCCCCGCCCGCGATCGAGCGAACGGCAGGGCGTGCTTATCGCGAAGCCAACGCGAAGGCGCGCACCGGAAAGGTGCCGAAGGCGCGGACTTTGACGGGAACAGCGAAGAAGCGGGCGTCGCGATCGGGAAGCGCATCCAGACGCGTCAGATGTTCGACGATGGGGATGTCGGCGCCGAGAAGGAAGGAGTGAGCGGGGCGCGTGCCGTCGCTGGTGTCATCGATATTGAGCGAGTCGATGCCGACGATGGCGGGCCGAGCGGCGACTAGGTAGCGCGCGGCGTCGGCAGTGAGGAAGGGGTGGCCGCTGAAGTAGGCCTCGCTGCCGAAGTGGCGGTCCCAGCCGGTGTCGAAGAGCACAGCCTTGTCGCGCAGATCGACGCCGAGATCGGCGATGGCGGCCGCCGAGATGGCGCGCTGGCTCGGATCGGCTCCCGGCTGCGGGCGGCAACGAATAACGATCGCTTCGACATCGGCCAACCGCGCGAGATCGAGCGCAGCCAGGTCGCGCCCGTCGGCGTAGCGGTGGAACGGGCTGTCGACATAGGTGCCGGTGTTGGCCACCATTTCGATCTTGCCGATGTGAAATTCGGTGCCGGGTGCGTAGACCGCCCGCGACGCTTCGCGGGACAGGTAGTCGCAGATGATCGGAGCCGGCAGGCCCCGGTAGGTCACGAGGCCGTGCTCGACGGTGTGGCTAAGATCAATGGCCTGGGCGCGCGGAGGAGTTTGCATGCGTGAGGTGAGTTCTAGGGGGGCTGCGAGTTAGCCAGGGATCATGCCGCAGACCGAGCCGATGAGCGGCAGCGCGGACTCGAAGAAGGTGTCGTAGCTAGCGTCGCAGATGTCTCCGAGATAGGCGTTGGTCTTAAACAGGTTGGTGAAGCGCATCAAGCGGCTGGCGGGAACCGCGCCACATGGATTGTTGGCGCGGCGGCCGATCAGGCTCATGACAACGACGCTGTCGGTGTTGGGGCGATAGCGCTTGAACTCGGCGAACCAGTCGTCGGGTGTGCCGCCTGAACCATTGGTCGCACAGACCGTGCCTTCGCACTGATCGGGCACGTCGTCTTCATCGCTGATGAGGACGATGACCAAGAGCGAGTCGGGGCGCAGGAAGCCTTCGTTGCAGCCACCCTTTTGGTGGGTGATGGGAGAGACGGCGTTGAGCAGGCCGCGTGCCATGCGTTCGTCGTCGGCGCCGCCAGATCCAACCTGGGCGATGCAGGCGAAGCGCTGCTTGAGATCGGTGTCCTCGTTGGTCAGGTAGCGCCGCGGCGTGGGCCCCGGAAAGGGCCCGCAGTCCATCTTGCTGGACTTGGGACCACCGGTCTTGGTGATCAGGCTGCCGATCTTGCCGCAGCCGCTTTGGTTGGCGTAGTAGTCGTCGCTGGTGACGACACCGATGTGATAGTCCTGGGCCCCGGCGAGCTTGCGACGCATGCCGTCGACAAAGCCGGGGAAGCTGCGAATCAGGCTGAGCTGATTGTCGGCCATGCTGCCTGAGTCATCGATGACGAACAGGATGTCGACCTTCTTGCACGAAGGCGGCATGTAGTCGGGCGGCAGCGAAGGGCCAGGCCCCGATGGTTTCATTCCACCCGGTGTTCGGCCGGCGGCCTCGTCCCCAAGCTCGCGGTCGTCGCTATGACAGGCCGAGAGCCCGAGCAACCCGACCAGCCCAAGCTGCAGCAGAGTCAGAGCCGGGCGCATCCAGCAAGCCGCGACACGTCGGAGGGAGAACGCGGCAGGAAACAGGCGCTGGGAGAGCGAGTACTGCGAGCGGATCGACGACATGGGACCTCCGGACGGCGTGCCAATCAGGCGCGGATTGTCGGGGCGAAGGCAGCTTCAGCCGGGGAGATAACACAGGCATCCCCGACGCTGCGGCAAAAAATGCGCATTCTGACAACGGAGCCCGCAGGCCGACCAGCGCTCGGCGCGAAACCGACGTGCTGCACATTGCTCGCGGCCCACCAAGCGATGCAGACTAAGGAGGTGCGACGCATTGCCCTACTGGCGGACGTGCACGCCAACCTAGAGGCGCTGGAAGCGGTCCTGCGCGACGTCGAAACCCAAAAACCCGATGTTGTCGTGGTGCTAGGTGACGTCATCAACTACGGCCCAAACCCGCGCGAGTGTCTGACGCTGATCGCCGTCCACGCCGACGTGCTTCTAGCGGGGAATCACGAAAAAGAGGCGGCGCAGCCCGACCCCGATGAGCTGGAAGACGACGCACGCGAGATGCTGGACTGGACGCTTTCCCAGCTACGCGGTCTGCGGACTTGGGAACGGCTGCGCGAGTCCATCCTTCGCGATGGCGAGGCAGTGGGGCAGCACCGCGTCGACGAGCTGTACTTCGTGCACGGTTCGGCAACCAAGCCCTTCCAGCAGTACATCTGGCCGGGACATCCACAGCATCACCTGCAGCTCAACTCGCAGCTCGATGACTACCTGGCGGAGCTCCTGGCGAGCTTTCCCGCGAAGCATTCCTTTGTCGGACACACCCATGTGCCCGCGGCCTTGATGAGCTATAGCGCCCGCGCGCTGTGTCCGATGCACCCCGACTGGAATCGTCGCCTGAGTTTTATCGGACCGCGCAGCGTCTTCTACGTTCCGACGGCGAATACGATGTTGGGCGGCATTGCCGGCCAGCGCCTGGTCCTAAATCCTGGCAGCGTCGGCCAGCCGCGCGATGGTGATCCGCGAGCCAGCTGGGCCCTATATGACGGCGACAGCATCCTGTTTCGCCGCGTCGCATACGACATCCAGGGGACAGTGGAAAAGCTACGTCGCCTGCCACTTTCGGAGCCGACCCGCAGCTACTTCGCGGACCGGCTGCCGCTTGGGAAGTAGGTTCGCCGTCCATCTGTCCCGCCTCACCTCCCCCCTCGCCTCGCCTTGCGCGGAAACGAAAGGATCGCCATGACCAGACTGTCTTCCCCAGTGCAGAACATGAAAGATCACTACGACGTCGTGGTGGTCGGTTCGGGGTACGGCGGCGCGATTGCGGCCTGCCGCCTAGCCCGGGCCGGGCGGCGAGTCTGTCTGCTGGAACGGGGACGTGAGATCCGCCCTGGCGAGTATCCCGACACCCTGCTGGAAGCAACCGAGGAGACGCAGGTTCAGCTGTCGGAGTCGCACATCGGCGATCGCACCGCGCTGTTCGATTTTCGCATCGGTCGCGAGATCAGCGTGTTGGTCGGCTGTGGACTGGGCGGGACCTCGCTGATCAACGCCAACGTCGCGCTGCGTCCGTTGCCCGAGGTCTTCGCACAGCCGGCCTGGCCGCAGGCCCTGCGCAGCGCAGCGGCACAGCACGGCCTGGACCCCTATTTCCGTATGGCGGAAGAGATGCTGGGCAGCACGCCGTACCCCCATCAGGATCCCCCGCTGCGTAAACTGCAGGCGCAGGAGCGCTCGGCCGCGGCACTGCGCAAGCCCCTGCGGCGCCCACCGCTGAACGTGACGTTTACCGCCGGGATGAATGCCGCCGGGGTCCCGCAAGGGAGCTGTCAGCAGTGCGGCGATTGCGTCACTGGCTGCAACTACAGCGCCAAGAACACGACGCTGATGAACTATCTGCCGGACGCACATCACCACGGCGCCGAGATCTTCACCACCGTCGCGGTGCGCTACATCGAGCCGGCCCCGGTGGGCTGGCTGGTGCACTTTGAGATCCTGGAGGCCGGACGCGAGCTGTTTGGCAATCAGCCGCTGTTCGTGCACGCACGCCAGGTCATTCTGGCGGCAGGCACGCTGGGCTCGACTGAGATCCTCCTGCGCTCGGCCGAAAAGGGACTGCCGCTGTCACCCGCCCTGGGACAGCACTTCAACGGCAACGCCGACTTTTTGGGCTTCGCTTACGACTGCGACACCCCCATCAACGGCATCGGCGCCGGGTCGCACTCGTTGCGCGGTCGCGAGCCGGTCGGTCCCTGCATCACCAGCTACATCGACCTGCGAAAGGACGTGCCGTTAACAGACGGCCTAGTGGTCGAAGAAGGCAGTATTCCCGGGGCCGTGGCGAGCCTGCTGCCGGCCGCCTTTGGCCTGGCCGCTGACGTCGAGGGACAGCCGACGCAGACCGGGCTGTGGGACCGATTCAAGGCTCAGCTGCGCACGCTGCAGAGCAACCTGTTTGGTGCGTACACCGGCGCTGTGCACAACACGCAGACGTACTTGGTGATGGGCCACGACAACGACCGCGGGCGCATGGGGCTGGAGCGGGACGTCCTGCAGGTCGCCTGGCCCGGCGTTGGCAAGTCGCCGATTTTCTCGACGATTACCGAGGTCCTGCATCAGGCCACCAAGCCGCTTGCGGGCACCTATCTGAAAGAGCCGCTGTGGAATCACTACACGCGCGAGCAGCTGATTACCGTGCACCCGCTTGGCGGCTGCGTGATGGCCGACGATGCCAGCGTTGGCGTCGTGAACGATCGCGGGCAGGTCTTCCGCGGCAGCAGTGGCCATGAGGTTCACCGCGGCCTCTACGTCATGGACGGCTCGATCCTGCCGACGCCCTTGGGCGTAAATCCGCTGCTCACCATCAGCGCGGTGGCCGAGCGCTGCTGCGAGCTGCTGGTTTCCGAAGGCGGCTGGCAAAGCGATATGTCGCTGCCGAGCGTGCCGATCGTCGATCCCGAAGCGCGCACCATCGGCGTGCAGTTCACCGAAAGCATGACCGGCTTCGTCACTGCGACGGCGGACGACGACTACGAGCAGGCCTACGAGCGCGGCAAGGCGGCCGGTCAAAGCCTGTCGTTCGTACTGACCATCGCTGCCCAGGACGAAAGCGCGCTCATTCACGATCCACAGCATCAGGCGCGGGCCATCGGTACCGTGACGGCGCCCCTCCTCTCGCCCGAGACGATCTTTGTGCACACCGGCAGCTTCCAGCTCTTCGTCGAAAATCAGGGTCAGGCGGGGGTGCGTAACATGATCTACCGCCTGCCCCTGCTGACGCAGGAAGGGCGCCGTTACTTCCTGTCCGGCTTCAAAGTCATCCGCGATGACGGCCTGCTCAACCTGTGGCGAGACAACACCACGCTCTACACCACCGTGCACGATGGCCCCGACGAGGGGAGCCCGGTCCTTTTGCGCGGCATTCTGAAGATCCCGCTCCTTTACTTCGCAAAGCAACTCGCCACGCTCAAGGCGCTGGGCGCGCACTCGGTGGAGGAGCGCCTGGTGGCGCTTGGGCGCTTCGGCGCTTTTTTCGCCGGCGTCTTGTTCGAGACCTACGGCGGCGTAGTCAGCGAGGCGCTGCCGTTTCACCCCGGCGCACCGCGCAAGAAGCGCCCGCTGCGCGTCGCCCCACCCGAGACGCACTACTTTGCAGCGGGGGACGGCTGCCCGCTTCGCCTGCTGCGCTTTGCCGGAGGCCAGCGCGGTCCGGTGCTGCTTTTGCATGGCATCGGCGTATCCAGCCAGATGTTCACCACCGACACCATCGACACCAACCTCGTCGAGTACCTGGCCGAGCACGGCTACGAGGTGTGGCTGCTCGACTTCCGCAGCAGCATTGCGCTCCCAAGTGCTGCGCGCGCCGCGACCTGCGACGACATCGCGCGCTTTGACCTGCCCGCCGCGATCGCCAAGCTCCGCGAGCTAAGCGGTGCAGCGTCGATCGATATCATCGGCCACTGCCTAGGCGGAACCGCGACGCTGATGGCGCTGCTCTCCGAGGCGGGCCTGGTGGGAGTGCGCTCGCTGATTCTGTCGGGCAGCGCCGCCGACGTCTGTGTCCCCACGGGAGCCGAGCTACGCGCCGGCCTGCACCTGCCGGATCTGTTAGCCGAGCTGCTGGCCGATCTCGGCGTAGACAAGCTGTCGGCCGATCCCGGACCTGGCTGGATCGACCGCCTGTTCGATCGCTTCACGGCGCTGCAACCCGAGGCGATCGCCGATCATGATCGCAACCCGGTCAGCCGCCGCATCACCTTCCTT
>DAORCZ010000521.1:0-6116 GCA_035345735.1 Pseudomonadota bacterium
CGCGGCCAAGTCATCACCGCCCGCTACAAGATCTGCCTCGCCGAAGACGGCACGACCAGCGGTGTCGATGTCGTGCAGGGCATCGCCGAGGCCGACGAAGAGATCATCCGCGTGGTCAGCGGCTGGCGTTTCAAGCCACAGCCCGTGCCGATCTGCTTTCTGCAGACCTTCGAGTACCACATCGAATGAGGTAAGCAGGGGCCCCCGCACGATCCACACGCTGCGCTGCCGGGTTCAGAGCGGCAGATCGACCAGCTCGCGCACCCCTCCGCGGATGCCCCCTGCGTCCTCGGCCCAGCGGCCATCGGGTGGATGCAGCCGGGCACGTAGGCCAGGGCGCGGGGCCATGGTGATGGCGACGCGGAAGCCCTGCTCGGACGACGGCACGATCGCGATGCGCACCCGCTGCAGGATCAGCGCCAGCGCAATCTTTAACTCCAGCGTCGCGAAGGCCGCGCCGATGCACATGCGCGGACCCGCCCCAAACGGGTTGTACTCGAACGGGCCGGGCTTGCTGCGCAGGAAGCGCCTCGGCACAAAGGCCTGCGGCGACGGATACAGCCCGGGATCGTGATGCAGGTGATACATGCTCAGGAAGATGACCGTGCCGCGCGGCAGGGCATAGCCTTGCAGCTCGCAGGGCTCCGAGATGTAGCGCGGATACAGCGGCACCGGCGGCAGCACGCGCAGCGCCTCGCGCACCACGGCATCCAGGAAGGGCAAGCGGGCCAGCTGCTCCGTCGTCGGCGCCTCACCGCGCAGCTCGCCGCGCAGCTCCTCGACAAGCTCGCCGGCCACCTGGGGATGCTGCGACAGCAGAAACAGGATCCACTGCAGTGCGTTGGCGCTGGTCTCGTGTCCCGCTGCGAAGATGACGCTGACGTGCCCGATCAGCTCATCATCACTGAGCGCCACGCCGTGCTCATCGCGCGCCGCCAGCAGCATCGACAGCATGTCGCGTCCCGCGCCGCCGCGCTGACGCTTGCGGGTCACGATGTCGGCCATCGCGCGATCGATCTGATGCGTGCGATCCAGCCAGCGGCGATAGGGCAGAAACGGCCGATCTGATCGCAGATACATGCCCGGCTGGAACATCACTGACAGCCACTCTTGCAGCCAGGACGCCACCTGCATGCCGGCCTCACCGACGTCGTCGCCGAACAGCGTCTGCGTTGCCACGCGCAGCGTCAGCCGCGTCACTTCGGCCGACAGATCGATCACCCGGCCCGGGGTGAAGCCGGCCAGCATCTCCTCGGTCAGGCGGACCATGTCATCGCGATACGATTCGATGCGGGCCTTGTGAAACGACGGCATCAGCAGGTGCCGGTGTCGACGGTGTTCGTCGCCGTTCACGTGAAACAGCCCAGTCAGCATGCGCAGCAGCGGGCGAGTGCGTGGCGTCACGTTCTTGCCGGGAAAAAACTGTCCCGACAGCGCGTAGGTCTTGTAGCGATCGTGCTGCGTCAGGATCTCCCGATTCAGCTCAGCCCCCGTCGCAAAGACCACGCTCAGCGGACGCCTGGCGCGGGCACTGGCAGCACCATCGACCAGGCCAACCAACGAACCGTAGGTGCGAAACAGGCGCTCGGAACAGCGCAGCGGGTCACGGCGAAACCACAGCATATTGCCCAGCGGGCCAAGCAGCGGCAGCGGCGATGGACCAGGGACGAGGCGGCTCATGCGAGATTCATACGCGATTCCGGGGGGCGGCGGCGTGCATAGAAGGTGTTTGCAGACATATCCCCGGACACCCGCAACCCGACCGGGCTACACGGCGGGGGCCGATTGGGCTTGTAAGGCTCCAAGCGGTCGCCAAATTCTTGCGCAAACGCGATAAGCGAACTCATCAATAATAAAACAAGATTCCTGCTTAATAAGCACGTCGGCAATTGACGATAAGCAACAAAATCGGCACAGTTCTTTGCATGCTAACGAATCCTCAGCGAAGTCTGGTGCCCACCCGCGCATCCCTGCGGCAACTGTTGGGGAAGTTGCTACCAACCGACGCTGAGCTGCAGGCCTTCTGTCTGGATCATTTTCCCGAGATTGCCGCGCGTTTTACAGATAATATGGATCGTCTAATCAAACTCAATCTACTACTAACCTGTGTACCAGCAGATCAACTGCTTGTTCTGCTACGCAGCACATTTCCGGACGCCCTTGCTCATCATTCCAATGTTCCTTTATACGAGGCAGCGCAAGATACGCTCGATTCGTCCCCTGAAAACATGCATAAGCTCCGCAATCGCTTACGCATGCTGGCGAAAGTCCGCACGTTCTGGATTGCGGGTGTACTCGAAAGCTCCTTAAACGGCCTCTCGCCGATCGCGCTAGACAAAGAGTCCTGCAGCGGGGCGGGATTTTCTACCTGGGATGCAGTGCTGTACTGCCCCCCACAGCGCTACCAGTCGATTCCCCGGGAAAAGCGAATGCTCGACCTTTTCGACGAGCATCTGGGCGAGTTGCTTATCGTGGGTATGCCAGGCTCCGGCAAGACCACGACACTTCTGGAGCTATGCCGGGATCTGCTGGCCCGGGCTGAACTCGAACCAGGCGCTCCCATTCCCGTGGTCTTGAACCTATCAACCTGGGCCCAGAAGTCCCTGCCGATTGCGGATTGGATCATCGATGAGCTGTACCACCGCTATGACGTGCCGCGGGTGGTCGGAACCGCTTGGAGTCAAGCCAGAATCCTCTTGCCGCTGCTCGACGGTCTGGACGAGCTGCGCCTAGAGTTTCGCGCGTCGTGTGTCGCAGCCCTCAATCACTACCTGCAGACCGCGGAAGCTCCCGGGCTCGTCGTCTGCTGCCGCCAGGCGGACCATGAAGCCCTCCCCGCGCCCCTCCGCTTGCAAGCCGCCATCCGCCTAAATCCCCTCTCTGCGGAGCAGATCGCGCGCCAGCTGGAGCTGCGCGGTGTCTCGGAAGAGCAGTTCCGGGCCCTGATCGGAACTGACTCCCCCCTCCGTGAACTCACCCACTCGCCGCTCTTTCTCGACATCCTGCTCCGCGTCTTGCACGGTCAAACCGCTGATGCGCTTCTCGCGACAGCCAACGAAGAAGAGCGCCGACGCAATCTGTTTGGCGCCTACTTCCAAGCCGTCACCATGCGTCGCAGCGTGCCGTCTCGCTACTCTCCCCCCCAGACCCTGCACTATCTGTCCGAGATCGCGCGACGTCTCGCCGCCCAGAACCAGTCCGCCTTCTATGTCGAGGACCTGCAGCCGCCAGCGCAGCAAACCCGACTGCAAAAATGGGCTTACCGCTTGGGGCCGCCGACTATTTTGTATTTATTCATAGGTGCAATTTATTACGCCTTTCAAGGTATTTCCTTGGCATTAAGACCAAATCAATTTGGCGTCGACTTTAGCAGCTTTCCTCGATGGATGCTCCCTGTATCTTATGCCGTAACGAGCATCCTGGCGATAATATTTTCCGTAGCACAAGAACCGTTAGAACGAGCAAGGACCTCCTTCGAATTTCGCTGGTCATGGTCAGCCCTATCCGCTGGAATTCAACCGTCATTGAAAGCAAGCATTCGAAAGGGTCTCTCCAGTTGGCTTATCTGTAGTTTATGTTCAGCAATGCTTGGCCTATCGATAATCATTCATAGGAATCCTCAATTTAGCTCAACAACCCGTGCGGCTGTCACGGTTTTGATAGGACTTTTTTTAATATATTGCATCACATTCGCGGTTCCGTTTGCGCTTGGGTACTTCTGGGCTGAGCTGTTTAGAAAAGCCATCTGTTACGACGTCCTAAGAGAACGCCAATTTCCAAATCAAGACAACAGCATTGCCATGCGCAGGATTGTGATTTTGCTCGGCTGTTGGCTCGCATTCCTAACCACATTTTCTCTCGTCTCGATCTGGTGTCTCTCCTCATTTCAAACTCCCGTCCTACGCTATGGTCTAGTTCTCGCATACATGACATTTTCTGGTTTGCTCGCCAGCATAATTCCTTATGTCGGCGGGCTTGCAGTCGCTCGCCACTATACGATTCGCGTCCTGCTGGCGAGACGCGGCCTGCTGCCGTTTCGCTTGGTCGAATTCCTCAATTTCGCAGCAGATCATCTGCTCCTGCGGCGCGTGGGCGGCGGCTATGTGTTTATTCACCGCCTATTCGCTGATTACCTTGCCACGCTATCGCCGGATGAACAGCAGCGCCTATCGACCGCCCTTGTCCGTCCGACCAGTCGGCAAAACTTAAATAGGTAAGACTGCAGCAAAGGAATGGCAGGGACCTCGGCGGGGGCTCTAGCTGGTTAGCCCCTTCTTGCGCCCGGCTACGCCTGTGACGCCAGCGCGGCGATGTCCGCTACTTCCAGCACCTGCTTGGGCGCGCCGTTCGACACGCAGCGAATCATCGCGCGGCCGACCTGGGCCAGCGTCAGCATGGGGAAGAGCACCTTGAGCACCGGCGTCAGCACCAGCGCCGCGCGGAAGATGCCCTTTACGTGCTTCTGGCCCGGCTTGGGCGTCATCAGGCCGGGGCGAAAGTTGTACACGCCGCGGAACGGCAGCCGCATGAGTGCATTTTCGGCTCGCCCCTTCACGCGCGCCCACATCATCCGGCCGTCTTCACTGCCGCTGGTGCCGGCCCCGCTGACGTGCGCCAGCACCATGCCGGGATTCAGCCGCGCCAGCGTCGTCGCGAAGGCGACCGGCGTGTCGTAGGTGATGACGGTGTAGTCGGCTTCGCTCATGCCAGCCGAGCTCACCCCGGCGCAGTAGAAGCAGGCGTCGTAGCCGGTGAGCTTGTCCTCGACCGCCGCCAGGTTGCGAAAATCAGGGACGAGTAACTGCTCTAGCTTGGGGTGGCTGTGCGCCGTCGCTTTGCGCGACACGCTCAGCACCTTTTCAACTGCTGGATTCTCCAGACACTCCAGCAGCACGCCCTCGCCAACCATCCCGGTAACGCCAGTCAAAATAACGCGCATGCCCGAGAGTAAAAAGAATCGGCCGGGTTGAAAAGAGCGTCGTGCCGCCTCGGCGCCCAGTCTGCGTCCGGCGCGAGCAGCGGAGAACCTTCGCCCCGACCTGCCGCCCCTCAGCCGGACTACGGCGCCGGGCTGGCCGAATCAGCGGCAGTCTGCGACCCCTTCGGGCCCGACGCTCGCACCGCGATCCCGCAGAGCAGCAGCACGCCCCCGGTGAGATAAAGCGCTGCGAAACGCTGGGCCCAGCCACTGCCATAGACCGCTGCGCGCGGCCAGCCGATGTTGACGCAGATTCCGATTCCGAAGATCACCGCCAGGAGGTTTATCGGCAGACCGGCGCGGCCCAGACTAAACCCCGGACTCTCTGTCCCCGGAGTGGACTTCGGATTCCGAAGTCGCCGCCAGAGCTGCGGTCCAGTCACCAGCAAATAGGACAAATTGGCCCAGATAACCGCTACCGAGGTCAAGAGCGCGACAATCTGTGGATGACGGATATTGAGCAACAAAACCAAGAGCGCCAGCAGCCCGACGCTGGCCACGGCAACCTGCGGAACCTGTCGGTGCGGCGCGACCTTCGCCAAGCGATGCGCGGCGGGCAAAAAGCCATCGCGCGCCATAGCAAAGACCAAGCGTGCGGCTCCAGTATGAACAGCCAGCGTACATACCGCGATAGCGAACGCCACGTCGGCCAGCAGCAACTTGCCCGTTGTTGCTCCCAGCACCTGACGAAGCAAGAAAGGCAGACCAAAGCTCGGATTCCCAAGTCGGACATCGTGCAGATCGGGAGCCGCACACAGACTGACCAAAAGCAGCAGCCCACCCAGGATCGCGGCGGCGGTCAGCGCCTGTAAGATGGCGCGGGGAACGCGGCGACGTGGGTCCTTGGTCTCTTCGGCCAACGCCCCCGCCGTGTCATACCCAAACATGACGTAGGCAGACATCAGCATCGCCAGCAGGAAGCCCGAAAAAGGACTCTGGGCCATCGCCACACCGTGACCGAAGCGCTGCAGCAGAATCGCTGGACTGTGCGCCGCCCGGATTCCCAAGAGCCCCACCAGGGCCAGCGCCCCCAAGAGCTCGGCGAAGACCCCGGCGTTGTTGATCCAGGCCAGCAGCCGCACACCGACCGCGTTGACCGCCCAGCTCAGCCCGATGAGGACACAGCCCAGCAGCACTG
>DAORCZ010000522.1:0-6115 GCA_035345735.1 Pseudomonadota bacterium
AGCCCCAGGTGGTGGCGCAGGGCTTCTTTACCGGCGAGGCCCTAGGCACCTCCGACTGCGCGAGCTGTCACTCGGAGATCGCGGCGCAGTGGGCGCAGTCGGCCCACCATTTTTCGTCGTTCAATAACCCGTACTACGCGGCTTCCGTCGAGCTCCTGCGCCTGCAGCGGCCCTTGGTCGCTGGGCGATTCTGCGCCGGCTGTCACGATCCGCTGCTACTGGTCGATGACAGCATCAGCAGCCCCGGGCTGCGCCGCGATCAGCCTGCCGCGCAAGCTGGGCTCCCTTGCCTGGTCTGTCACTCGACGATCGCACCCTCGCACGCCGCAGGCGGCCCACGCAGTCGCCTGGGCAACGGCGCCTATGAAGTATCGGCCAGCCCCGTGCCCCCGCCCGGCGGGGTTCTCGACGCAGGCCGGACCGCCCATGCGCAGCGACTACGCCCCCCGCACCTGGCCCAGCCCACCTTCTGCGCCGCCTGTCACAAGGTGGGCCTCCTGCCCAATCTGACCGGCGCCGGCTGGCTGCGTGGCCAAGATGACTACGGCGCTTGGCTGGCCAGCGTCGCCGCCGGCAACGGCGTCGGCGCCGTCTATCGTCCCGAGCGCGTCGAGGTCAAGCGCTGCCAGGACTGTCACATGCCGCTCGAACCGCTGCGCAACGGTCAGCTGGCGCGCTCGCACCGCTTCCTCGCCGCCAACACGGCACTGCCCCACCTCCGCGGCGACGACGAGATGCAGCGACGCGAGGAGGCCTTCCTGCGCGGCGCGGTCTCGCTGGACGTGGCGGTGTGGGCGGACGCCAGCGATGCCGTGGGGAGTGGAGCTCCGCCGCTTTTCGACAGCCAGGTCAGCCTGGCCGGCCGCTCGGAAAATCTGCTGCGCTTCGACGTCGTCCTGCGCAACCGTCGCGTCGGCCATCGCTTTCCCGGCGGCACCAACGACAGCAACGATGTCTGGGTCGAGGTCAGCCTGGCTCGCCCCGGTCAGCCGCCGATTCTGCTTGATGACTCGCACCTCGTGCGGGCCCAGCCGGTCGACGATCAGGGCGTCCCGCTGCGTCGTCGCGACCCGCAGAACACGCGCGCTGTTGTCTACAACACGTCGCTGTCCCCCGCCGATCCGCAGGTGATCCGCTATCAAGCCGATCTGTCGCGGCTCTGGCCCGGTCGGGGTACCGACGAGGCCGCGACGCCGATCGAGCTCCACGCCCGCCTGCGCTATCGCAAGTTCACGCCCGACTACGCCGCCTTCTCGTGCCAGGCACTGCCGGCCGGCCCAACGCGCGAGCGCTGCCTGCAGCCGCCGATCGTCGACGTGGCCGAGGCCAGTCGCTGGCTCAGCCGCTCGGCTCGCCCCTCTCCCCTCAGTCCGTCACGCAGCCCGCAGGACCAGGCACCGCTGTGGGAGCGCTACCTCGATCACGGACTTGGTCTGGCTGACGGCCTGGTCGATGCAGCGAGTGCGGCGCGACCTTCGATCGATCGTGCCCAAGAGCTAGCCCCGACCCGCGTGGAGCCACGCCTGGCAGCGGCTCGCTTGGCGCTGGCGCTGGGCCGCACCGAGGACGTTCTTTCCTTGGGTCGGCAAGCGGAAGGGCTGCGACCACTGCATCCGGCCCACCTGTATCTGCGCGGCCAGGCCCTCTACCGCAGCTACCGCTTTGCCGAGGCCCGGCCCTACTTCGAGCGCGCGGCACAGCTCGTCCCCGACGATCCAAACCTCTTGGCCATGCTGGCGCGGGTGCGCGGCTTGACTGGAGACTCGCGAGCTGCGCTGCAGGCCGCCGATCACCTGCTGACCCTCGACCCCGAGAGCGAAGACGGCCACCACCAGCGCATGCTGGCCCTGCGCGAACTCGGCGACGAAGAGGGCGCAGCACAGGCCGAGCAGAAGTTCCTGTTCCATCGCCGCCCGGTCGAGCTGGATCAAGAGCTGCGCCAGCGCTTCCGAGCCCGCGAGCCGGCGCGGGCACAAGAAGACGCCCTGGCCCACACGCACGTCCTGTCACCGACGCACTGAGCCCCTCCTAGGTAGTTTAGGAGGCGGCCTCCCAGCCCCTACGCAGATGGACTGTCATGGGTTCCCAGCGCTCTCGGCTATCGGGACCGTGCTCAGGTCGCCCAGGGGTCCACGGCCGAGATTGGACGCAGACCTTTGAGCAGCGCCCCAAGCTCGATACGCGACGCGTCCAGCGAACACGGGCTCGCACCGAGGAGCGGGAGCCACAGGGCGTCCTGACCAAGGAGGTAGAAGCGGGCCTGCGGCGTGCCTCCCTGCTCGATGGCGGCGCCGAGCGCGAGCACCCGCAGCGGCGTGTCGGGAAGCTCCTCGGCCTGCTCATCGGCGCTGAGCGCCCGGCCGCGGCTATCGAGCACCCAGCGTGCGAAGATCTCGCGGGCGCTGCCTGCCCCGGGACGCGGCGGGAACATCAGCACCAGCGTGCCGGTGGCGCGGGCGCGCAGGCCCAAGGCGCCGGGTCCCACGTCCTCGACCTCCCAGCCCGCCGGGGCGGAGAGTTCGAAGCCGTGCCAGGCGAGGATCACGGCCGCCAGCGCAGCGGAGCCGAGCGGACGTAGCGCTGGCCGCCAGGCTCGGTGAGCGTCTGCAGGTATGCGAAGGGCTGACCGGCCCAGGTCAAGCGCTCGGCGGGCTGGCCGGCTCGCACCGGGACCCAGCCGACTTCAAGCACGATCGAGACAACCCGACGTCGTTCTGGATGTGCGGCGTAGGCGCCGCCGACTTCCATCTCCTCGGCGATCGCAAGCGCTCCAGTCCTCGTCGCCCCCGGGGCAAGCTCGACGGCGCCAGAAGGGATCGGGTCCAGGTGCCGCGGCCCCTCGGGGACCTGGGCATCAACCTTGCGAGCCACGATCAGCTCGCCTTCGGCCTCCAGCCACGCCGCATCGGTCGCGAACGTGAAGCTGCCCTCCGCGGGGGTGGGCACCAGCAGGAACGCCCACACCGGCGCGGCCGAGACGTTGGTGACGCGCCAATGCAAGAGCGGACCCTCGCGATGGATGGCGACAGCCAGGGGGGCATCAGTCGTGGGCGATTCCATGGTTGGCTTTCTATTAACAGGGGCACACGCGGCGACCGCAAGGAACAGCCCGAGGATCAGTAGCTGTAGCCGCCGTAGTTGGGACGCTGCGCCTTGCCCATGGCGGCCCGGATGGCGTTGTCGCTGATCACGTTGTCCTTGTAGGGCCCAAGCCCCATCGCCTCGAACTCGAGCTCGGCGAGCCCGCGCTGATAGTTGCCCGGCCCGGTGCTCAGATGCGAGCCCGGCGCCGACTCGCCGCGTCCGTCGTGATAGGCGTGTACCAGCTCGTGATAGAAGCCGAACTTGTCGCGCTCGGTCATCCAGGGCTCTTCGGTCTGGGCCGGGCTCACGTAGCTCTTGAGCGCGGGGTTCATGCGCACGATGGTGTCCGAGCCCGCGCCCGGAGTCCCATCGGGCCGCAGGAGGTGGTTCGTCGGGTCCAGCGCCTCGGTCTCGTTGCGGTACGCCGACGCGCGCTGAATCGTCGTCTTGTGCTTGCCGCTGTCGAGCTGAGACAGCAGCTCCAGCCCCGGCTTGGTCTTCACCAAGTCGGCGAGGTAGCCCATGTACTGCGCCTTGAAGGCGTCGGACTCGGCCATCGCCTTCCGGTACCCCTCCGGATCGGTGAGCAGATCCTTGCCCGCCATGATGTTGCTGGTGTCGAACGTCAGCTGCGACTGTCCGCTGGCAATGTGCTGATAGACCGTCAGCATCCGCTGCTGCTCGGACTGCCGCACCACCCCAGGCTGAAGCGGCCCCATAAAGTCGTCCGGCACGACGGTCATCTTGCCCAAGACGGAGTCGAGCTCGGTCGGCCCCGTCAGCTTGGCCGGGGTGGCCGGGGTCGGGCCCGCACTCTCGGAGGCCAGCGCTGCCCCGGACGGCGTCGACAGGGCGGGTGTCTGGGCCGCGGTCTGGGGCAGTACCGACGGGCCTCCCGACAACAGGTCGCCAGCGACGCAGCACTCTCCGCCCAGATACTCGTACACCGGCTTTGAGTATAGCGCGACAGAGTACCGTCACTAATTCGTGATTCATAACCCATAGTCGGGACAAAGAGTTTCTTTGACAAGCGAGAGTCCCCACCGTCGCGCGCCAACTATTTGTTCGCAGGACCCACGCTTCATCCTGAACGACTTCCCTATTTACAACACAAACGCCGCGCGGACGGCCCAGCTGAGAGTCTGTTGTTCTATGACTTCGCTGAAGCATTCAAAGCGAGAGCCCATTCATTCCTATGTTGTGCTGGGCGGGCGGCGAACTCAGGATTCCGGATAGAAAAAGGAATCTGTGCGCAATTCCGCCCCACCGCGCGCGTTCCGGTGGCGTGACTGCGAGCATCTGCAGACTCCGGCTCGCCAGTCGATCCTCCGGCTGCGGAAGGACTTTGCGCAGCTTGAGGTAGTACGTCACCCCGCAAGCATCGTAAGCGTTCGAGCAGCCCCCCGTGGGTTGGGAGCGACTCTCGTTGATGCGCAGGAAATAGGTCTCGCTGGGCGGCATTCCCCAGTACAGCACGCTCTCCTTCCGAGATCTCCAGGCGCAGTCGTGATCGCCAAGCGAAGCAGCGTCGAAAAAGAGGCTCGCCTTGTCACAGCCAACGGCACCAGATCCTGCTCCCACCACCCAGTCACCTTCGACGCTGATCATCACAGTCGATCGCGGGTCTGGCCCACCCCGGGTGATGTGCACGCGCCGCCCCAGAAGGTCCGCGCTGGTCAGGCCACTTTTGCACGTGTCTGCTTCCACCACGCCAGAGACCACAGAGAATTCCCCCGTCCCATCGGGATAACAGTAGGTGTAGCAATTCGGACTGCAGCGATTGACGGTGTCCGCTCCCGAACAGGCACCCTGCATCAACAGGGGCGTGACCTGACAAAGGAATCGGTACACCGAGCGAATTGGGCTCAGCGGTTCATCCCTCGTGAGCATCCCAGGCAGCGTCGGCCTGGGCTAACGAGCACGGTGCAGAATGGCGCCGCCGGTACCGGCTATCCAGGAATCCGTGGACGATGCCGTCCAGCTACTCCACAAATCGATCTTCGCGCCGCTCGACCACTTGTTCCACGCCTGCCCGTCAAACTGCAGCAGCGTGCCGCCGAGCCCCGTGACCCAGATGTTGGATGCGCCCGAGCCGGAGATTCCGGTCCACTCGCCCCCCCCGCAGGTGTCCGTCCGGGCCCACCGCATCCCATCCCAGGCCAGAATTTGTCCTTGGCTGCCGACGGCCCAGACCTGGCGAGGATCTACTCCCCAGACGGCCGACAGATGACTCGTCGAACAGCTGGCTTGGGGGGCCCAGGCCTGTCCGTCCCAGGTGAGGATGGTTCCCTTCCAGCCAACCGCCCAGACATGTTCGGGGTCACTGCCCCAGATGTCGTAGAGGGGCTGTGTCGTGCCACTTGCTTGCGGGCGCCATGCCTCGCCATCCCAGTGCAGGATGACGCCGGCCGATCCCACGGCCCACGCCGTGTTGCGGTCCCATGCCCAAACACCACGCAGATCCAGACCCTGTGCCGTGGGGGCCACTTGCATCTGCCATAGCCGGCCATCCCACTTCAGAATGGCTCCCCCGGTTCCGACGGCCCAGGCGTTGTCGGCATCCAGCGCCCAGACGTCAAAGAGTCCGCTCGCGAGCGGGTGTTGAACGGGTGTCCATGCGTCCTCCGCACCGCGGTCCTTACGAAAAATGACCGACGATGGCGGATCGGCGGCAAAGCCGACAGCCCAGACATCGCTCAGGCTGGCTCCGTGCAGAGCGCGGATTTGTTGCGTACTGCCGCCGCCCCAGCGCGCCCACTGCTGGCCGTCCCCATGCAGCAGGACGCCGTTGCCACCGACAGCCCAAAGATCGGAGGCGCCACTCGCCCAGATTGCCGTCAGCCCAGCGCTATCGCCGTTGGCCACCAGCGTGGGACGCACACCGTCAAATCGCAGCAACTGGCCTTGACTGTCCGATGCATACACGTGGCTCGCATCGACCGCATAGGCCCCCCGCAGATAGCCAAGGCCGCCCCGGGCTTGCGCCGACCACGACGTTCCATTCCAAAAGAGCCACGTTTCTCCCGAACCG
>DAORCZ010000523.1:0-3789 GCA_035345735.1 Pseudomonadota bacterium
CTTGCGGCCTGCCCGGGGGGCGCAAAGGCCTGCTGCCCCGAGGGCGTGGGCACGGGCTGCCGGGGCGCGCTGCCTTGGCCGGTGCTTGACCCGCGGCTCGTCGGCTGCGGCGTCTTGTTCGGCGCTGGCTCGCCAAAGCTCGGCTGCCGCCCTGCCGCCATGTCGGCCACAAACTGCTTCGGATCGATGATCGGTAGCGCCATCGAGACCGGCAGGTTGGCCAGCGGTGCGTTCTCTTGGTTGATGCCGCGCACCGGCGGCGGCGGCGGCGTCAACGACTTGCTCGTCTGATTCTTTTTTTCTTCTGTCTCAGTCGGGCCGTCGTCGATCTCTTCGATCTCTTCTTCCACCAGCGCGCCATAGTTTTCAGCAAGCTGGCTGGCTTCGCTCTGCTCACCGTCGGGCTGGTTGAAGGCACCGCTCTCGATGCGCCGGATCAGCTCTTCCTGCTCTTTGATCTGATCGGCAAAGTTGCTCTCTAGAAATCGCGCGAGGTCCGTCGATTTGCCGCGGACCTGGCTCTTGCGCATGGCGTGCTCAAGCGCTTCTTGCATCGCTTCCGCCGTCGGGAAGCGATCTTCCTTCTTGCGCGCCAGCGCCTTCATAATCACGGCCGAGATCTGCGGCGTCACCGCCGGCGAGACCGAAGCGGGATCGGGAATCTCGCTCTTGATGATCGCTTCGTAGGTCTCAAACGCGTTCTGGCGCTTGAACAAGCGACGCGAGGTACACAGCTCGAACAGGATGATGCCGAGCGCGTAGATGTCGGTGCGACGATCGATGCCTTCCCCGGTGCACTGCTCGGGGCTCATATAGGCGAACTTGCCTTTGACTGTGCCGGCTTTGGTCTGCGTCGCCCGGCCTTCGGCCTTGGCGATGCCGAAGTCGAGCACTTTGACGAAGCCTTCGTAGGTCAGAAGCAGGTTCTGCGGTGACACATCGCGGTGGATGATGCCCATGTCGCTGCCGTCGGGCAGCTTGGTCTCATGCGCGCTGTGCAGGCCGGCGCAGGCTTGGGCCACGATGCCGCAGGCGACCCCTTGCGGCACTTCCCCCAGGCGCTGCGCCGCCATGCGTCCCACCTGCGCCACTGAGAGGCCCGTCACGTACTCCATGGCCATGAAGTACTGGCCGTCGGCCTCGCCGAGATCTAGGACCTGGACGACGTTCGAGTGCGAGAGCCGCGCATTGATGCGCGCCTCGTCCAAGAACATCTGAACGAACTCTTTGTCACCGACCAAGTTCTGCAGCAGGCGCTTGACGACGACGAGCTTCGAGAAGCCATCCGTGCCCGCCATGCGGGCCAGATAGATCTCGGCCATGCCGCCCGTGGCCAAGTGCGCCAGGAGCTCGTACTTCCCGAACTTCGGTGATAACAGCTGCTCCAGGAGCTAGACCTCCATGATCTCCGCTTGCTTCTTGTCGCTGATCACATCGACTTGCTTGGTCGCGTCGTCGATCTTGGTCTGGATCTTCTCCACACCCTTTTTGACGTCGTCTTCCGGCACCTTGCCAGCCTTGCCGGCGCCTTCCAGCGTCTCGCGCGCGGTCTGACGGCACTTGCGCACCGCGACCTTGGCGTCCTCGGCGTGCTTCTTGACCTGCTTGACCAGCTCTTTTCGGCGATCGGCGGTCAGGGCCGGGATCGGCAAGCGCACCAGCTCAGAGTCCGAGGTCGGATTGATCCCCAAGCTGGCGGCGCGGATGGCCTTTTCGATTTCCGGAATCAGGCGTTTTTCCCAGGGCTTGACGACCAAGAGGCGCGGCTCCGGAACGCTGACGTTGGCCACCTGATTTAGGGGCGTCGGCGTGCCGTAGTAGTCGACTCGGATGCCATCCAGCATCGTGGCGTTGGCGCGTCCGGTACGGACCTTGGAAAGATCCCGGTTAAGGGCTTCCATGGCCTTGGCGATGTCGGCGTCAAGGGACTTGAGGACATCGTTAACCATCGTTTTGCATCCTCTCTTGCGGGAAAAATTCAGTCAAGTTCAGCGCGGTTCCGTCGAATACGGACGCGCCTGGGGCTTGCTTCGTGGGGTCTAGGAGTGCGGTCTGGGCCTAGTCAACGCGCGTGCCGATGGAGTCATCGCCGCTTGCAACGCGAGCGATGTTGCCCGGCTGGTGCAGATCGAAGACGATCACCGGCAGCTTGTTGTCACGGCACAGGGCGATCGCCGTCGAGTCCATGACCTTCAGGTTGCGCTGCAGGACCTCTAGATAGGTCAGGTGCGAGAAGCGAACGGCATCGCTGTGTTTCAGGGGATCCTTGTCGTAGATGCCATCGACCTTGGTGGCCTTCAGCAGCACATCGGCGTGGATCTCCATCGCGCGCAGCGCGGCGGCGGTGTCCGTCGTGAAGTAGGGATTGCCGGTGCCGGCGGCGAAGATCACCACGCGGCCTTTTTCTAGGTGGCGGATGGCACGGCGGCGGATGTACGGCTCGCAGAGCTCGCGCATCTCGATCGCAGAGAGCACGCGCGTTGGTAGGCCGGTGCGCTCGATCGCGTCTTGCATGGCCAGCGCATTCATCACGGTGGCCATCATCCCCATGTAGTCGGCGGATGCGCGATCCATGCCGTGCTGCGTCGACGCGGCGACTCCGCGGAAGATGTTGCCGCCGCCGATCACCAGCGCGACCTGCACTCCCATGCCGTGGACGCTCTTCACCTCCTCGGCCATGCGATGCAGGATCGCGGGATCGATACCGAACTTCTCGCGCCCCATGAGCGCCTCGCCCGAGAGCTTCAGCAAGACGCGCTGGAACCTCGACTTGCGATCGGAAGTCTCTTTTGTGGGGGCGCTTTCTGACTTGGAGGGAGGCGGGTTCATGTGCCGGTGGGGGTAGGGGTGGCGGCACCGGCGCTGGCCGAGGCCGGATCTCGGCGGCTTAGTGCGCGGCCTTTTCGACCTGCGCCGCGACTTCACTGGCGAAGTCTTCGCTCTTCTTCTGCATGCCTTCGCCGAGCGCATAGCGCACGAAGCGACGGATCGAGATCTTCTCGCCGGTCTTCGCCGACAACTCCAGCATCAGCGAGCGGATGTCCTTCGTCGGATCCTTGACGAACTCCTGATCGAGCAAGCAGATGTCCTTCTTCCACTTCTTGATCTGGCCTTCGACGATGTTGGCGATGATGTTCTCGGGCTTGCCCTTCTGGTTCTCACGCGCTTTTTCCATGTGGAAGGCGCGCTCTTTTTCGACGGCTGCCGCCGGGATTTCGTCATCCGAGACGAACAGCGGATAGGGATCGCGGCCCGCGATATGCATCGCGATGTCTTTGCAGAAGTTCTTAAAGTCGTCGGTGCGGGCCACGAAGTCGGTCTGGCAGTTGACTTCGAGCAGTACGCCGATCTTGCCGCCGAGGTGGATGTACGACTGAATTGCACCCTCGGTGGCAACGCGAGTCTGGGCTTGGCCGGCCTTGGTGATGCCTTTTTTGCGCAGCCAGTCCGCCGCCTTCTCCATGTCGCCGCTCGTCTCTTCGAGGGCTTTCTTGCAGTCCGCCATGCCCGCCATCGAGCGGTCACGCAGCTCTTTCACCATTGCCGCAGTGATCTGGGCCATTTGTCTATCTCTCCTAGAAACTCGTGTGAAGGGATCCGCTGGCGCTTTGGTAACCCCTGTCAGACCTCGCTATGTAGCGAGAGGACGGACAGGGGCTGAGGAGCTGCCAGCGGTTCAGATTCGGAGGGGCTCGCCGCGTAGCGCGATGACTATTCCTCGTCCTCTTCGCCACCGCTGACGGTGACCGAGTGAGGCGTCGCAGCAGCGGCCGGCTGGCCACGCAGGCT
>DAORCZ010000523.1:3889-6104 GCA_035345735.1 Pseudomonadota bacterium
TCGTGTCGCTGCGTCGCCGCACGCTCACGTCCAATGCGGCCGCCGACTACGCAGGCATCGGCGATCTTGCCGGTAAACAGCTTGATGGCGCGGATGGCGTCGTCGTTGCCGGGGATGACATAGTCCAGCACGTCGGGATCGCAGTTGGTATCGGCGATGGCGATGACCGGAATCTCCAGCTTGCGGGCTTCGGAGATCGCGATGTGTTCCTTCTTGGCGTCGATGACGTAGATCGCCGAGGGCACATCCGACAGGTTCTTGATACCGCCGAGCGCCTTCTCCAGCTTCTCGCGCTCGCGCATACGCATCAGGACTTCCTTCTTGCCCAGGCGATCGAAGGTGCCGTCTTCGGCCATCTTCTCCAGCGTGCGCAGGCGCTCGATCGAGCCCTTGACGGTGCGGAAGTTGGTCAGCGTGCCACCCAGCCAGCGGTGGGTCACGAAGTACTGCCCAGCCCGCATCGACTCTTGCTGAATGACTTCCTGCGCCTGCTTCTTGGTGCCGACGAACAGCAGCGTGCCGCCGTTGGCAATCGTGTTGACGATGAAGTTATAGGCGCGGTTGAACAGCCGAACCGTGTGCTGCAGGTCGATGATGTGGATGCCGTTTCGCGACCCGAAGATGTAGGGCTTCATCTTGGGGTTCCAGCGCTTGGTCTGGTGGCCGAAGTGAACGCCGGCCTCAAGGAGCTGGCGCATCGTGATCGGCGTCTCGGCTCCGGCTCCGCTCTGCATCGCTTCTTGCATCGTTTCCATGAACTCGGTCTCCTGGGCTCGGCCCGCAGGCCTGCCGTCTTCTGTACTGCGTTGGGTCGTTTTGCCTCCGCCCTGTCTGGTTCAAAGAAGACCTCGAACCGGCGCTACCTCAGCCGACGCTGTAGGAGTCGGCGGCGGCTGCCACCTAAACTCCTCTGTCGCCGTGCCCACGACCGCGCAACAAGGCGTGTGAAGTTAATTTCCTAAAGGCTGGAAACCCTTATCACGCCCGAATGCCCTAAGGCAACAAGTTGCCGCACGTCTCAGCGCGCTCAGATAACCGGCTGGCTGCGCCTGGCAGTGGGGTCTGCTCGCTGCGTTTTGCTGGCCGACAAAGTTGTGTGTAAGGGCGAGCCTGGCTGGGCGTTATAGACGCAAGTGGCACATGGGGGGTGACTCACAGCCGGTGAGCAGAGTCTTGGGCGTAGAAGCGGTCGGGCCGTCGTCAACCCGGCGAGACTCAGCTAAGTCCGCGACCAGCTCTGTGGCTGGAGGGCAGAGGGGGCCCTAGCCCCATACGGTAGATGCTGGACGACCGCGGCGAGGCCTCAGGTCCACTTCGCAACACGAGAGCCGACCGCCATAGTCAGCTCACGGACCGAGCTCAGATCGATTCCGATAGGCGCTGCGTTTTGTCTTTTGTTTTCTGTGCTGGCCCCATTTCGCACGAGGCGGCTCCGGCTTGCCTCGGATCGCGTATCCAATTTGTGGGCTGGGCTGGCGCAGATAGCTTCCCGAAACGGGGTGATTGCCACGAAAAAGCGACTAGCGTATGATTACGACCAGCGGTCCCTTGGCTGGCAACTAGGCGAGGTTCTTAGGCTAGTCAGCAACAACCAGAGCCCACAAGACAGGAACGGCATGTCGCACGCACACCGAACTGCAACCTACCGGTCTTTTTCCTCTCGTTCTGGAGCGGCCGTTGGCTTGGCCGGTGTCGCACTGTTCGCGCTCGGCTGCGCGGCATCGAACGCGGTCAAAGGGGGCATCGATAGTGCCAACTCGACCGTCAGTGGCACCAAGAGCTCGGTAGACGGCTCGAAGCAGATCGGCGGCGATCTGAAGTCTGAAGCCGACAAGGCCCTGGGCAAGGGCGGTGATGCCAAGTCAGGCGGCGCCGGCGGCGAAAAGAAGGAAGACGACGACGGCAAGCGCCTGCAGGCCAAGAAGACCGACATCAACCAGCCGGTGAACGATGAGATCGACCAGACCGAAAACGATCTCGTTGACTGGAAGGCCTACAACCTTGGAAAGATCGCGATCGGCAAGTGGGTCGCGTTCGAGCTGAACTGGGATGAGGTCTCCGTTGAGCTAAACCTCGACGTCTACGATCAGACCGGCAACCAGGTGGTGCGCTCGCCGGGGCGTAGCGGTGAGCCGCGCAAGAAAGTGCAGCTCAAGGTCGAGACCCCGGGCATCTATTACGCCAAGATCTACGCCCTCGGGAAGACCGACAAGAC
>DAORCZ010000524.1:0-6092 GCA_035345735.1 Pseudomonadota bacterium
AGCGCTCGTCGCCCTCCAGCATCGAGGGCCTGGTGCGTCGGCGCGCCGACGAGCTTTCCGCTGAGCTACATCTATCGGCGCGGGAGCGCGAGGTCCTAGATTTATTACTAATCGGACGTACGAATGAAGAGATCGGTATCGTGCTTAATATCAGTACGAGGACAGCCAAGTTTCACCTAGGAAACCTACTTCAAAAGCTGGGTGTTGATTCCCGCCACGAGCTTATTCGCCTATTTCTGTAGTCGCTCTTATTCTGGTCTACATGGGTGCCTGTTCGGTCGGACAGGGGGTTTCACCGAACGACTGTCCCCGGGGTCAGTCACGGGCTTGCTAGTACCTGTCCACCGATACAGCTAGCGCGGTTGCCATCGCCGGTTAGGCTTGATCTTAACCGATGGCTGCTCGCCGCTATATCATCTTATGCAGCAATGAGCCGGCGATATCGGAACAGATTCTTAGTGGCTGTTTTGACAAAGAACTCGGGCTGCTGACGTTTCGCTCACAAGAGTCGGAAGCGCTGCGTGCCGCACTGCGGGATTATTCCGTTGCTGGTGCGATATTTGATTTGAATTATTGCGATCAGAATTTATTGACGATGATTGGCCAGATTCAGCGCGCCTGTCGCAATCCGCCGCTTGTGTGCATTAGCTCGCGTCAGCTGGCCGGCGTCATGCTGAGTCAGCCCGATCGCAGCTTCTATTTTGCCCATCCCCAGGTCCCGCAGCTGGCGCTGCGCAAGCTGCTTTCGCAGCCGCCGATCCCGGGGCCGATGAACTTTGTCGGCCCGCTGCAGACGCGCACGCTGTCCGAGCTGGTGCACCTGCTGCAGCAGGCGGGATTGACCGGGCGGGTGACGGTGTGGACGACGACACAGCGGGGCGATATCTGGGTGCACCTGGGTCGCATCGTCCATGCCGACTTCGGCGGTCGGCAGGGACACGTCGCGGCGCTGACCATGTTCAGCTGGCCACGCGGCAACTTCCGCTTTCAGTCTGGGCGACCCCCGACGCAGACCATTCAGCTGGGGCCGCACTATCTTTTGTCCGACGCTGCCCGGCGGAGCCTGAGCGCCGAGCCCAGCAGCGGGAGCCTAGATGGGCTGCCGGTCGCCGCGCTGTCCGATCTCGAGGCGAGCAGTAGCTCGCCGGAGCCCGAGCCCGAGGCCGCGATCCGGCTCGATGAAACGGTGCCGACCAGCCCAGGGGCTACGCCCCCACCGTCCGTCGGTCACAGCGAGCTGAGCCCACCCTTGGGGGGCGGGAGCCCGGTCTCGCCCGTCGTGATCGCGAGCGCCGTTAGTAGCACCAGCAGTAGCACTGCCGCCGACCCGGCGATCGCCAGGCAGTCTGCCGCGACCATTGCCCCCATCGCTGAGCTAGCGGCTGCTGAGCTAGCCGTCCGTGCTGACGAGAGCGCCGAGGTTGGCAGCGATGTTCGCGCCGACGTCCGCGCCGATGAACCCCTGACCACGCCGATTGAACCGACCAACCTAGATACCGAGATCAAGTCTTCGTGGGAGGCACTCGCTGCCACGCAGGCTCCTTTCGTACCGCAAGAGGAGGACACCATGGCTGTCACTGCTAGTTCCGTGAAAGACGCTCTGTCGAAGATCGAGATGACCACCGATGGCTTCATTGGCGCAGCTGTCGCCGACGCCGATAGCGGCATGTGCATCGGTTCCACCGGCGGCGCCGGCATCATGAACCTGGAGGTCGCCGCCGCTGCCAATACCGAAGTGGTGCGCGCCAAGCGCAAGGCGATGAAGACGCTGGGCCTGCGCGACGAGATCGAGGACATCCTGATCTCGCTCGGCAAGCAGTATCACCTGGTCCGTCCGCTGCGCTCGCGCCCGCACATCTTCATCTACCTGGCCGTCGACCGCAGCCGCGCCAACCTGGCGATGGCCCGCTACGCCCTCGCCGATGTCGAGCGCGAGCTCGGCGTCTGACCAGCGCCTGCCTGCCTTCGTCTGCCCCCCCTCCGCTCGTGCCCCGTGCGTCGGCCGTCTTGGACGCGCACTTTGCGGGGCCTCCACAGACCTCCTGCGTGCACTCCTTGGGTCCGTCCACCGGCCTACCCAGCCAACCGAACTCCGCCTCCGCGCAGGTGGGGGAATCGCGGCGGCAGCACGCCCATGGGACACGGCCGGGGCGGGCAGGGACCGGCGCGCGCCCGTGCTATTTTCAGGGGCGTTGGTGGGGCGCGCATGAGTACTCGCGAGGTGTATCGACATCCGCTCTTGACCCTGACGTTCGAAGCCGAGGGGCGGCTGGCCCGGATTCGTCGCTCGTCGCTGCCGATGAGCATGGCCGAGTTCGCGCAGCTCGATCCGATCGTCGCCGGCCTGCTGCCGGCCTTTCGTCGGCCCAAGATGGCGCTGCTTATGGACTCGCGCGAGGCGCCGATGGTCTTTGACCCGTATCTTGAGCGAGCCATGGGCGAGTCGCTGCGCCGCCTATCTCAGGGCTTTGCTGCCGTCGGCGTGCTGCTGTCGAGTCACTTAGGAATGCGACAGACGCAGCGGATCAGTGATCGCGATGGGCTGGTCCTTACCTTCTTTAGCGACGAGGCTGAGGCCATCGCTGGCCTGCTCTCGGCCTTGCCCGGCGGGCCCTAGGAGCTTTTGTAATCACCCTCCTATTGCATCGTCCAGGGGCGACTGCGTTGCGCGCCGCGACCTTGGCTAGGCGGCGTGGTGCGTCCGCCCGCTCTCGGCGTGGCCGACGGCGCGGACGGCCGCAGCACTGGGCCGGCCGAGCAGGCGAGCCGCGTTGTCAAAGACGGCGGCGCGCAAGATCTCGGGACGCAGGATCGAATCGCTCGCGAGCAGGCGGTCGAGGATGCCCAGGTCGTGATCGATGTGCGGGAAGTCGGTACCGAACAGCAGCCGATCTGGGCCGAGGTGGTCGATGATCGGCGGCAGGAGGGGCTCGCCCGGCTCAAAGGCGATCCAGCACTGCCGTCGGAAATAGGCCGAGGGCCGCTGACGCACGTGGTCGCCGAGCTCGTTTCTGATCTGCGCGTATTCCATCTCGTCGAGGCGCCACAGCCAGTAGGGCATAAAGCCGCAGCCGGCCTCTAAGAAAGCGATGCGCAGGGTGGGATGGCGCTCGAACACGCCGGCTTCCAGCAGTGACAGGAAGGCCATCATCATCTCGATCGGATGCGAGCAGGCATGCTGGGCAAAGTGACTGGCGAAGCGCGAGGCGCCGGCGGTCTCGACGCGGGTGTGGGTACCCTCGTGAAGCAGCAGCGGAACATCGTTGGCAACACAAGCGGCGTAGAGCGGCTCTAGCTCGGGCGCGCCGAGCGTGAGGCCGCGCACCGGGTTTGGCCGCATCACCGCCGCGGTGAAGCCCAGCGAAAGGCCGGCTTCCAGATCAGCGACAAGCTGCGTCGGCTGATGACGCGACAGCAGCACCGCGCCGAGCAGGCGCCCCGGCGCCTGGCGACACAGATCGGCGAGCCAGCGATTGTAGGCCCAGGCATAGGCCCGCGAGCGGTCCGCATCGATCTCGTCGTCGTAGACCAGAAACCCGGCGTGCGTCGGCAGCAGCATCGCCAGGTCGATGCCGTTTGCATCCATGTCGGCAAGCTGGCCCGCCGCGGTGCCGCCCGCGATGAGCTGGGCCTGGTGTTCCGCGACGTGCAGGTTGGCTTCGATGTAGGCGCGTTCGCTCATGCCGCGGATCAGCGGGCGGCCACCCACCGTCAGAAT
This sequence comes from Pseudomonadota bacterium, assembly GCA_035345735.1. Classification (GTDB taxonomy): domain Bacteria; phylum Myxococcota_A; class Polyangia; order Palsa-1104; family JAEUJZ01; genus JAEUJZ01. The sequence goes on from DAORCZ010000524.1 coordinate 3,719, forward strand.
CGGCGGAGTCGGCAAGAGCGCCTGCGGCCCCAGGCGAGCCAGGCGATCGTCCAGCGACTCGCCCGGTGGCGCCAGGGGACGCGCATCGGGAGCAAACGGGCGATAGGCAGCCGGCAGATACTCCGGCCACATGGCAAGCGGTTCGACGACGTGGCGATCGATATCGAGCAGGGGAATGCCATTGCGCATGGAGCAAGCCTTCGGCTGGTAGGTGAGCGCTCAGATGAGGAGCGGCGCCGGGTTGAGGTCGGTCTCAGCGAGCGGAGCAGGCAGCCAGCCGAGCGCAACCGGGACGGAATACAAGCGACCGGGGGCCAGGCGCGGCCAGGCGTGGCGCAGGCCCGGCACCGTCACCTGCGCCACGGCCAGCGGAAGATCGGCCCGGCTTTTATCGACGACGAGCATGTCCAATCCGCGGGCCTGAAGGTGCGTCGCCAGCTGCAGGACATGGTCACGGAGATCGGCGCTCGCCGGCGGTTCTAGGGGGGCTTGTCGCGGGGCCGAGTCCTGCGGAAATAGGAAGGGCAGCTGTGAAGCGGCCATGCCTGTCCAGGGGGTCCGCAGCGGACGCGGGGGCAGCACGACTTGATGTAGCTCGGACACGGCGCGGCGCAGCGCCAGATCGGGGTGGCTGTGACAGCCGAAGCCCAGCGCTAGGCGGTCGTCATCGCGTCGCGTGCCGACGGCGACTACGACGGGAATGCCCAGATCGTGCGTCAGATCGAGCGCCCACATCGACCAGCCGAGCCCGGCCAGGGCAGCGCGCTCGGCAGCAAAGCTTACGGCCGTCGGCCCATCCGCAAGCACCGGCGGACGAGGCAGGCGGCTGTACCACCAGATGGCAACGGCGTCGCGCTCCACCGCTTCGAACAGGCCCTGCAAGATCGCTTCTTCCAAGCAGTTGCCCGCCGCGCTTCCATTCGACGAAGGTCGGCAGTAGCGACCGCCGCGATCGAGCGGAGCTTCGGAAAAACAGTGGGCCAGCGGCAGGTAGCGGCGCTCGCCCGAGAGCAGAGACCACGCGGGGATCCAGGCGATGCGCTCGTCGGGCGGTAGCGATGGCGGGGCCCCGTGCCCCTGCGCTCGCTGCGCCGCGCTAAACAGCTGGAGCAGATCGAGATCGATGGCGGCGTCCCCCAGCTCGGACGCGCTGGCTTGCAGGATCGCTTCATCGCCGCGATAGAGGCCGGCGTAGCGCTCGATGCACTCGGAAAGCGCGCTCATGCGGGCCTGTTCCAGCGTCGTACCCTTGCCGGCGCAGCGACGATAAAATGACTCGCCGGGGGTCAGCTGGGCGGGCCGCACGCGGTAGCCGCTGCTCCACACCAACGGCGGCAGCGCTGTGACGCCAGGCATCGGGGTGAGGTGCGTGACGGGTCCCAGGACTTCGCTGACTAAGTGCGCGCAGCGGGCGTAGCTTTCGGCCGGCGACTCGATGCGCAGCCCCCCGTCGTGGGAAAAGGCGATGAGCGCGCTCCGAAGTTGCACCGGCTGCTCGCCGTGTTTCCGCATCCAGTCGGGATCGCCGCAGCTGGAACACTGCGGAAGGCGACGGACGGCATGCGCGCTCAGCGCCAGGCGGGAAAACTCCAGCGTCCACAGCGTGCCCGTCGATGCTGCGGCCTCGCTGGACGAAAGGATGCGTCGTAGCTGCAGCGCTGCCAGGTTCGCCACGGCCGCCAGACTCGCGGCGAGCTCGGCCCGCGGGATACCGTAGTCGTCGTCGGGGATTCCCTGCTGCGCGAAGGCTTCGATGGGGCGCTGCTCCGCCAGCTGCTGGCGCAGACAGTCCGGGCACGCCTGCGCTGCATGGCCGGTGAAGAGCGGACCGAAGAAGGGCCGCAGCCCCCCCGGCTTCAACCAGAAGCAGCGTCGCCCACTGGCCAAGATGGCAGCGGTCTGCGCCTGCGCCGCGGGCTGTAGATAGTCAGAAAGCAGGAGGATCACCGTTGGTGCCGCCGCATCGATGTGCAAGCCCGCCGCCTGCAGCGCCTGCGCGGTGATGGCTTCGGCCGCTGTCTGCGAACCGGGAACACTGGCCTCGGCTGAATCGGCAGCGACGGTGTGCAGCGCAACGGCGGGACCTGTCCCCAGCCCCAGCCCGCTTAGGAAGGCCTGCTCGCCACGATCTCCCCCCTCGCTGGGACGCAGCAGTCCCTTTTCCCAGAGCTGCTGCAGGATCGACAGCGCCCGCGCTGGCCCGACGCGATCGGCCACGGCAGCGATCACGCCATCGACATCGGTGAGGCCATCGAGCGCGGCAAGAACGGTCGCCACCTCGGCCGCTGGCAGGCCAAAGTGCTCGCACTCACCGATGAGAGCCACCCCACCGCCGGTTGGCAAGTCGACGACGCGCAGATGCGGCGCAACAGAC
>DAORCZ010000525.1:0-6082 GCA_035345735.1 Pseudomonadota bacterium
CCCATGTCATGCGCCACCAAGATGACTTCTCGCACGCCGAGGTGCTCGGCCACCGCTTCGGCCAGCGCTGCTTGTTCGAACAGCGAATAGCTGTGCGGTCGCGGCTTGTCGGAATAGCCGTAACCCAGGAAGTCAAAGAGGATCAGGCGATGCGCCGAAAGCAGCGGCAGGAGGCGAGCGTAGTCAAAGCTCGAGGTCGGGAAGCCGTGCAAAAAAAGCAGCGGCGGCGAGTCCGGCGTAGCCCCCGACGCTGCCGGTGCGTAGTCGCTGACAAACAGCTGATGGCCGCCGATGCGCACGAGCGATCCGTGCGCCCGGAAGGCCGAGAGCAGCGACGGCGTGTCCATGACCTGCGCTACCCGCCCGCCCCGGTCGGCTCGGCGGACTCGGGCCGCAGCTGCGGGAAGGGAATGACGTCGCGGATCGAGGCCTGGTTGCACAGCAGCATGGTCAGGCGATCGATGCCGATGCCCTCGCCCGCCGTCGGCGGCATGCCGTATTCCAGGGCGCGACAGAAGTCCTCGTCGTAGTCCATCGCCTCGTGATCGCCGCGCTGCTTGGCCGCCACCTGCGACAGAAAGCGCTCGCGCTGATCGTCGGGATCGTTGAGCTCGCTGAAGGCATTGGCGATCTCTTTGCCGACGACGAAGAGCTCGAAGCGATCGACAAAGCGCGGGTCACGATCGTTCTTGCGCGAAAGCGGCGAGACCACGGTGGGGAACTCGCAGACAAACGTCGGCTGCACCAGGCTCGATTCGACAAAGCGCTCGAACAGCGCCACCAGACAGTGGCCGTACTCGGGCGAGGCATCGCCCAGCACTTGTTTGGCATAGCCGGGCAGCGCCGCCCACTCTGCGTCGGTGCAGGGACCGTCGGCGATCGGTGCGTCGGGCCGCGCTTGCTTGACGAGCTGCCGCATCGTCGCGCGCCGGAACGGCCGGGCCAGCTGCACGCCCTTGTGCTCCTGATAGTCGATGGTGGTGGTGCCGTTCACCGCCAGGCACAGCCGCTCGAACAGCGCCTCGGTCAGGTCCATCAGATCGGCGTAGGTGGCGTAGGCCTGATAGAACTCGATGGTCGTGAACTCGGGATTGTGGAAACGCGACAGGCCCTCGTTGCGGAAGATGCGACCGATCTCGTAGACGCGATCGATGCCGCCAACCACCAGCCGCTTGAGATCCAGCTCGGTGGCGATGCGCAGGTTGAGGTCGAGGTTCAGCACGTTCATGTGCGTGCGGAACGGTCGCGCCGCCGCCCCACCGTTCGTCGGCAGCAGCATGCGGGTATCGCACTCGACATAGCCGCGCTCGTCGAAAAAGTGGCGCATCTCGCGCACGATCGTCGCGCGCTTGCGGAAGACCTCGGCCGCCTCGGGATGGACGATCATGTCGGCGTAGCGCTGGCGATAGCGCCAGTCGTCATCGGTGGCCTTTTCGCCCTCTTGCAGGGCCTTGCCGGGCAGCGGCCGAATCGCCTTGGTCAAAAGGCGCAGACCGGGTCGCGCCGCACCTTCGACCCGCACATCTTCAACGAGCAGCGCGCGCTTGCCCTTGCGCGTGCGGAACAGCGGACCGTGGGCCCAGACGATGTCGCCCAGATCCAGGCTGCCCGACAGTGCGAACGCTTCGGCGTTTTCGGCCCGCAGGTAAAGCTGCAGCATGGAGCCGCGATCGCCGCGCAGAAACAGGAACTTCGCCTTGCCCATCTCGTTGACCTGCAGCAGGCGACCGGCGACGGCATAGCGAGGCTGCGTGGCGTTGACCTCGGCATCGAGCGGCAGGCTGGCAACCTGATCCGCTTCCGAAGCCGGCAGGGCGTAGATCTGGTGCGTGATCGGCGCGTCGTTGGCGAACGGGTTCTTGCCGTGATCGCGCAGGGTCTGCACGGTCTTCCGCCGCGCGGTCATCTGTCCAACAAGATCGCTGCGGCCATCAGCCGCTGCAGCCGACGCCGCGGGGGTCTGGTTTTTTTCGCTCATCGCTGTTTCTGGGGGTTGCTGCGTTCGAGGGTGAGGGAGGTAAGGCAGTCGGGCTGCCACATCGCCCGGGCTAGTCCACCGGGACGAGCTCGTTGACTTCGGGCTTGGCGGCCGGGTCGCCACCCGCAGGCGGCGTCTTGTAGTTCTTGGCCTTGCCGAGAATATTCGGACAGAAGGTGCGCTGTCGTCCGACGTCAAAGTCGGGCTTCAGCGTCGGGGCCGGCAGCTCTTTGAAGCGCTCGGTGATGTAGTCCAGATAGACCTGCGCCTGCTTGGCCAAGCTGCCACTTGGATACTGCAGCGTCAGGCGGCGGAAGGTGTCGCGGGCATCGCGCGGCTTGTCCTGCTTCAGGTACACCTGCCCAAGCAGCAGCAGCACCTCGGCCTCGCGGCGGGCTCCGGGGTACTCAGTGACGACGTACTCCAGTCGCCAGATCGCGGCCTGGGGCTTATCGCGCTCCAGGTAGTAGCGCGCGACGTATAGCTCGTGATCCGCTAGGCGCTGCACCGCCTCGGCAAACAGCCGCCGCGCGTTTTCGGCGTAGGCGCTGTCGCCGTAGTGGTCGAGGAAATCGCACAGCTCGCGCGCGGCATCGAGAACCGGCCCCTGATCTTTTTCGTACGACGGGGGCACCAGGAACCAATCCCCCGGAATCTGCTTGTAGTACGACTCGCCGACCTTGTACGCGCAGTAGCCGTCGCGCGTCTTGGGATGCTCGGGATGCGAGGACTGGAAGGTCTTGTAGGAATCGACCGCTTCCAGGTAGGCATCGCGACCGAAGGCCGAATCCGCGATCCCCAGCTCGGCCCAGGTGCGGTAGCGCGACACCGGATAGTTGTCGAGGATGTAGCGGAAGTACTTCTCGGAATCGAGGAAGCTCTCGCCCTTCATCGACCGCACGCCGCGTTCGTAGTTGTCTTTCGCCGTCTTGCCGTAGATCACGGGGCGAAAGTTTTCGACGAAGGCAGCGCAGCCCGATGCCATAAGCGGCCCAGCGCACACGAGCAACGTCAGCCCAAGCCGCTGAGCCGAGCGTCGCAGCCGAGACCGGACCCCGCCCTCTGAGGAGAGAGCCGACGACCCAGCCGACGAGATAGCCGGCGAGGCAGAGACGCTGAGCTTCTGAGGCGAGCGCGACGGAGACATGAGCGGACTATTTGCGCCCGAGGGGAAGTGCTTGTCAAGCGCGGCTTCCTCGCGGTAACCGGTGAGGCCATGCCTTCTCCTAGCTCGCCTGTGGAAAGCCCGCCTCCGACGTCACCACCGACTGCCGCCAGCCGCCTGGCAGCCATCGACACGCTGCGCGGTTTCATCATGGTGGTGATGGCCATCGACCATGCCAGCGCGTTCATCGCCCAGAAGCATGGCTCCGAGTTTTGGACCGGTCCGCACACGCGCTATCCGACGGCAGACTTCGTGTCAGGACCGCTGTCGTTTCTATCGCGATTCATTACCCATCTGTGCGCTCCCGGTTTCTTCTTTTTGATGGGCGCCGGCATGTCGCTGTTTGCGGCTTCTCGACGGAGGATCGGCTGGGACGAGGCTCGCATCACCCGCTACTTCGCCCTGCGCGGCGCGGTGCTGCTGCTCGTGAACCAGTTACTTGAAAACCCGGCCTGGCTGTTGGCCTTTGCCCGTCGCGGCATGCAAAACGACGGCCCGGTCGACTTCCTGGTCTTTTCGGTCATCAGCGGCCTGGGGATGTCTATGCTCGTCGGTGGCCTGCTGCTGCGGCTGCGCCGCGGGATCGGCCTTGTCGCCCTGCTCTTGCTGGTCGGCTGCGCCGTACTGGTGCCGCGCCTGCCGTATGACTTCTTCACCGCGCCGGCCTGGCTGCGCATCCTGCTTCTGCCTGGGCGCTCGACGCCGATGTTCCTGCTGTATCCGATGCTGCCCTGGCTTGGGGTGTGCGCGATGGGCATGACCTATGGCCTGTATCTCGCCGAGCCGACGACGCAGAGCCGCGCCCTGCGCCTGGCTCCGCTCTTGGGCCTGGGCATGCTGGCCCTGGCCTTGGCGCTGCGCTTCGGCGGTGGCTTCGGCAACTTCAAGGCGCCGCGCGATGGCAGCTGGATCGAATTCCTCAACTTCATCAAGTACCCACCGGCCCTCGTCTTCCAGCTGTTCATGGTCGGTACGAACCTGCTCTTGCTGGGGCTTTTTTCGTCGCTGCGTTCGGTGCGGGTCCTGCAGGTGTTCGGTCAGGCGCCGCTGTGTTTTTATCTGGCGCACCTCTACCTGTACGCGGCGATCGCGGTCCTGTTCTTCGCCAAGCCGACCTCGCTGCCTGGCATGTATCCGGTGTGGCTCGCTGGCTTGGTGCCGCTTTACTTCCTGTGCCGCTTCTATCGCGGCTTCAAAGATCGCAAGCCCGCCGACTCGCTGTGGCGCCTGTTCTAACCCCCGGCCGGAGCGTCCTCATGCCTGCCCCATCGCGTATCTCTGCCCTGCCGCTGTCTACCTGGTTGCTGTCGCTTTTCGTCACCTGTCTGGCCATCGGCTGTGCCCCATCGCCCGAGCTTCCCGTCGAGCTTCGCGAGTTTTACGCCACCATGCAGGACAACGCGCTGCGCTTCCCGCAGCGGGACGGGGCCTGGGATCAGCACTACGGCGACGCGCCCTACTACGGCACGGCGTTTTTCGCGCGAGCCCCGCAGCGAAACGAGGCCGCGCCAGACTCGCCACGCTACGCCAGCCTGGCTTCGGCCGGCGCAGCGCACAACCGTCGCATCCTGCAGAAGGCGCAGGCCGACCGTGCTTACTTCCTCGACAACCTCGAAGAAGTGATGATGTCGGCGCTGGGCCTGATCGAGTACATGGCGCAAACCGGCGACCGCAGCGCGCTTTCCGACGTCGATGCCGCGCTGGAGATCATCAACGGCTTTACCGTGGCGCTGGGCTACTACATCGATCTCGATGCTGGCATGTTCGCCATCAAGACCTATGGCCCGACGGCGATCAGCGCTGGCGTGGCGCTGCTGAACCTGCAGTACGCCAAGTATCTGGGGGGCGAGACCGCCGCCGATCGTCGAGAACTGGCCCGCACCATTGTTGAAGCCGTCGACCAAAAAGCCTGGGATGGGGCCCGCTATCGTATTAGCCCGCGTGATAATTTATTAGAGCTGTATCCCAACACCATGATGATGGCGGTGCTCTGCCGCCTGCACGAACAGCTAGCGGCGCCGGCTTCTGACTCGCCGTATCTGCGTCGCGCTGAGCAGGTCTATGCAGCCATCCAGCCGCTGCGCAGCCCGCGCGGGGGCTACAAGTCGCCGTACAGCGCCGCGGCGATGGGGGCCAAGACCGACGACTACAGCACGCTGTCCAGCCAAAACTACCTGACGCTGGCCCTGACCCTGCTCTATCAAAACACCCACCGCCCGAGCTACTTCGACGAGGCGCTGTTCGTGCTGGAGTTCGTGCGCAGCCACCTCTACGACCCAGCAAGCGGCCACATCCTGCACCACTTCATCGACGGTCGCATCGCGCTGCCCAGCGACCCGGAATACTTCTGCACCGGCTGCAACCTGCAGTTCCTTTACGCCGTGTTTCTGCTGCAGCAGGCCGCGGCTGGTGAGGCGCCGTAGCGCAAGGCTCGGCTACAGCGTGACGACGAAGGTCGTGCCGCCCGGACCCGTCGTGTAGTCGACGCGACCGCCCTGGCGCTCGGCCACAGCGCGCACGATGGCCAGGCCCAGCCCGGTGCCGCCGTCGTCGCGCACGGTGGTGAAGAAGCGCTGAAACAAGCGGGCTTGATTGGCGGGGCTGATGCCGGGGCCGTGATCCGTTACTTCGACGCGCAGGCGTCCGCCGTCGGATAGGACGCGCAGCCGGACCGGCTGACCGGCGCCGTGGCGCAGCGCGTTGTCGAGCAGGTTGCTGATCGCCGAGCGCAGGTGATCGGAGCTGATGACGATGTGCTCCGGCGGCGAGCCCAGCTCTAGCGTGACGTCGGGATAGCGGGCGGCGAGCGCGCTGAAGAAGTCGGCGACCGGCACGCGCTCCGTCGGGTCGGGGGCGTTTTCGATCTGCGCCAAGTGCAGGAGGCGACTGACCAGGCGTCCCATGCGCGCCGCGTCTTGGTCGATGTTGTCGGCGAAGCG